>NZ_MJIR01000033.1:0-75492 GCF_001878835.1 Microbacterium sp. AR7-10
GCGTCCGGCCCCGCCTGCTTGCCCTGGCGGTACGGCGGCAGGGCGGCGATCTCGGGACGGATGCGGGGCAGGGTCGGCTCGGTCACGGGATCAGTCTAAGAGCGGCCGTCGCCGTGCAACGCCGCCGTCCCGTCCCTTCGCGCAAGAGCGGATGCGTGACAGGATCAGCACATGCGATTCCTCATCCGCGTCGTCATCAACGCCTTCGCCGTCTGGGTCGTCACGCTGATCTCGGTTCTCGGAGTCGGCATCCGGCCGTTCGCCCCTGGCGGCGACCTGCAGGTCGCGCTGACCCTGCTCGCCGTCGGTGCGGTCTTCGCGCTGGTCAACTCGATCATCGGCACGGTGATCCGCATCGTGGCGTTCCCGCTGTACATCCTCACGCTCGGCCTGATCTCGTTCGTCATCAACGGCCTGCTGCTCTGGATCACCGCGTGGATCACCAGCGCGTTCAGCTGGGGGCTGACCGTCGAATCGTTCTGGTGGGGTGTGGTCGCGGCTTTCCTGATCTCGGTCATCAACGCGATCCTCGGCGGCATCCTGCGACCGCAGGAGAAGAAGAAGCGCCGCTGATCGGCGCACCCGCCCTGGGCTCACGGCCGCGTCGCCTGGAACTCCATACGCTCGACCGAGACGATGTCACCGGCCTCCGCCCGGAGACTCGCGTGCAGACTCCTCACGCGCGCGTCACCCGAGGCGTCCGCCCGGGAGATCGTCTCGTCGTAGGCATCGCGGAAGTGCGAAGGAACCGAGCTGAGCTCGTTCTTCGTCGCGTACTCGCGCGAGACGGTGATGCTCTGCGGCGATCCGGTCGCATGTGCCGGGCCGCCCGCGGTCAAGCCGGCGCCGACCGGGTCGTCGGTGTGGAAGATGCGGATGAGGGTCTGATCCGCGCCCAGTGACGGCACGGCAGGGCTCCCGACGATCATCACCCGGGGCGTCTGGTACATGCCGCTCATCGCCACGGCCCCGGCGATCGCCGCGCCCTGCGAGTATCCGACCAGGTCCACGCGCGCCCCCTCCTCCGCACCCGCCAGCCGGAGCGCCTCGACGGTCGCCGCGTACGCCGCGCTCTGCTCGCGGTCGACGTAGAGGTCCCAGTTCGATCCCATGTCCCACGGGTCGCTGCCGCCGCTGGTCATTCGGCGCGTGCCGTCGATGTAGGCGACGAATGAGACCGCACCACCGGCGTGGGTGCGCTTCTCGACGGCGACCTGTGCTGCGCCGCCGGGCAGACGCGTGACGAGCTGCGTGAGCGTCACGGCCGATCCCGTGACGGATGACGTCGACACCCGCCGGACGGCGACGGGCGGTGCGGCCCCCGTGATGACGGTGCCGCGCGGGACCGTTCCGGCCGCCGCCGTGCCGTCGCGGAGCATGCCGACGAGCATCCGCATCGGAAGCGCGGCGTGCATGCTGTAGGCGCCCCACGCGATCGAATCCAGCGACTGGTCGAAGAGGCCCGTCGTGGATGATGCCTGCCACGTCGAGGTGAGGGTGAGTGCCATGGTGTCCAGCTGCTCGTTCGAGGCGAGCAGCTCATCGATGCGGGTCTGCAGGCGGTCGGCTTCTGTCGGCCGCCTGATCGAGAGCATCTCCTGCTCGGCGCGCAGATCGGCCAGTTCGAAGGCATCCGCCATGATCGCCGTGCCCGCGGCATCGGCGGCGAGATCCGCACTCTCGTCTGCGAGCCTGTGCGCCGTCACCCACAGCGCCGACAGATCGATGCACGTCGGCGCGCTGCGCGTCGCGGCGAGCACCCGGTGCGCGCGGCGGACGCTCTCCCCGGCGTCGGCCAGCCGCGCGGCCACCGCGGCCATCCGATCGGACACCGCCCGCATCTGGTCGGGGTCGACGGCGATCGCTCCCCCGCCGGTGATCTGCAGGTCGCCGCTCATGTGATCCCCCGGAGGCAGTCATCGCGATGCGCGACGACCTCCGCGCTGTGCGCGTCGGCCTCGCGGCGTCGTTCGATGAGCGAGGCGCGCAGGATCTCGACGGCATCCGCTCGCCAGTGGGAGTCGGCGATCAGCCGCGACAGCTCGATGCGCACCTGCGTGAGCGTGTCGAACGCATCGTCGAGCAGGCGCACGCCGCCGAGGAGGGCGGCCATCTCGTCAGCCGACGATGCGCCGGGAGGGGTGATCGTGAGCATGTCTCCAGGGTGCGCGGCTCTGCGCGCCCTGACCCCCGCGAATCCCGGCAGCTGTGCACAAGTCGACAGGATCCGCGATTGGGGACGGAGGTGGTTGCGGGCACAATGGTGTGATGACCGACCCGGATCCCTTCCGCGTCATCTTCGTCTGCACAGGCAACATCTGTCGCTCCCCGATGGCCGAAGTGGTGCTTCGTGCGCTCTCCGCGCAGAACGGGCTCGGCGCGCGCGTCATCTCGCGCAGCGCCGGCACCGGCGACTGGCACGTGGGCGAGCGCGCGGACGGTCGCACGCTCGACGCCCTCAGTCGGCGCGGACTCGACGGGTCGCACCATCGCGCCAGGCAGTTCAGCGCTGCAGCCTTCTCGGAGAACGATCTGATCGTCGCGCTCGATCGCACCCACGAGCGCATTCTGCGGGCCTGGGCCCACAACGAGGACGATGAGGGCAAGGTCACTCTGCTGCGCGCGTTCGACCCGCACGCGTCGAGCATGGACGTGCCGGATCCTTACTACGCCGGCCCTGCGATGTTCGATTCGGTGCTCGGTATGATTGAGACCGCCACCCGCGGCCTCTTCGCCCAGCTCGAACCGGCTGTGCGGGCATCCCATCGCCGTCTCGCGTGACGCGGGACCCTGAGCAGGAGGACCTGCCCTGACTTCTCTGCCCTCGCTCCCGACCCAGCCGCTCAGCCCCCTCGACGGTCGCTATCAGGCCGCCGTCTCCGGCCTCGCCGACTACCTGTCCGAGGCAGGGCTCAACCGCGCCCGCGTCGAGGTCGAGGTGGAGTGGCTGATCGCGCTGACCGACCGGTCGCTGTTCGAGACGTCGCCGCTGGCGGATGCCGATAAGGAGCGACTGCGCGCGCTGTACCGCGACTTCGGTCAGGCCGAGATCGACTGGCTGGCCGAGAAGGAGGCCGTCACGCAGCACGATGTGAAGGCCATCGAGTACCTCGTGCGCGATCGCCTGCAGACGCTGGGCCTGGATGCCATCGCCGAGCTCACCCACTTCGCGTGCACCAGTGAGGACATCAACTCCGCCTCCTACGCCCTCACCGTCAAGCGCGCCGTCGAGCAGGTGTGGCTGCCCGCCCTCGACCTCGTGATCGCGAAGCTGCGCGAGCTGGCCGTCGAGCACGCCGACGCGGCCATGCTGTCGCGCACGCACGGACAGCCCGCGACCCCGTCGACCATGGGCAAGGAGCTCGCCGTCTTCGCATGGCGCCTCGAGCGCGTGCGCGGCCAGATCGCGGCATCCGACTACCTGGCGAAGTTCTCCGGCGCGACCGGCACGTGGTCGGCGCACCTGTCGGCCGATCCGGATGCCGACTGGCCCACGATCGCCCGCGAGTACATCGAGGGCATGGGCCTGGGGTTCAACGTGCTCACCACGCAGATCGAGTCGCACGACTGGCAGGTCGAGCTGTACGACCGGGTGCGCCACGCCGGCGGCATCCTGCACAACCTCGCCACCGACATCTGGACGTACATCTCGCTGGGCTACTTCGCGCAGATCCCCGTCGCCGGCGCGACCGGTTCGTCGACGATGCCGCACAAGATCAACCCGATCCGGTTCGAGAACGCCGAGGCCAACCTCGAGCTGTCGGGCGCGCTGCTGAACTCCCTCTCTCAGACCCTCGTCACGAGCCGTCTGCAGCGCGACCTCACCGACTCCACCACGCAGCGCAACATCGGCGTCGCGTTCGGGCACTCGCTGCTCGCGCTCGACAACCTGCGCCGCGGGCTGAACGCGATCTCGCTGCGCCGCGAGGTGCTGCTCGACGACCTCGACCACAACTGGGAGGTGCTCGCCGAGGCCATCCAGACCGTCATCCGCGCCGAGGTGGTCGCCGGCCGCTCGACGATCAGCGACCCGTATGCGCTGCTCAAGGAGCTCACCCGTGGTCACCGCGTGGGCGCGGCGGAGCTGGCGGAGTTCGTCGGGAAGCTCGAGATCGGGGATGCCGCGAAGCAGCGCCTGCTCGCGCTGACTCCGGCGACGTACACCGGCATCGCCGAGCGCCTGGCTCGCTGAGCCCGGTCACACCGCGTCGGGGTCGGGCACGCCGTCGCGGGGCATGAGGACCGCCGCGAGCAGGGTCAGCGCCGCGAAGACGGCAGCGCCGACGAACACCCACGTCGACGCCCAGACGACCGTGGCGGCGTCGCCCGCACCCTCGCCCGCGTCGAGCAGCGAGTTGGAGATGGCGCCGAGCACGGCCACGCCGACCGCGCTTCCGGCCGACCGGGCGAAGCCGTTCATTCCCGTGACGGCCGCCCGCTCTCCCCAGCCGACCGCGGCCTGAGCGCCGATCAGCGTCGGGGCGGCCGTCCACCCCAGCCCGAATCCGAGCACGAAGGCGACGACCGCGAACAGCAGCGGGTTCGGCCACGGCGCGATGAGCACCAGGCCGGCCGCCGCGACGGTTGTGATGGACATGCCGATCAGCACCGTGCGCCGGAATCCGATGCGCAGATACAGCCTGCCGACGAGGGATGCCGCGAGCGGCCAGCCCATGCTCAGTGCAGCGACCGCGAGGCCGGAGACCAGGGGGATGGCCCCGCCGGCGCCCTCGAGGTACGCGGGCCCGAAGGTCGTCACGCCGACGGTGAGCGCACCGACCCCGAAGGCGACAGCCGTGCAGGTGAGGATGAGCCGCCGGGTGATGAGCGCGAAGTCGATGATCGGCTCGGCTGCGCGCTTCTCGACGAAGGCGAAGACGACGAGCAGCAGCCCGCCCCCGATGAAGCAGATCGCACTCTGCCACGACAGCCATGCCCAGGCGCTGTCGCCCTCGAGCAGTCCGAGGATGATCCCCGTGAGGCCGAGCGTCAACAGCACCGCGCCGAGGTAGTCGATGCGGTGCCGGTGCCGTTCCACCTGCTCGTGATACCTCGTCACCAGCATCCATCCGGCCAGCAGGCACAGCGGCACGTTGATGAAGAAGATCCACCGCCAGGCATCCAGCTGGGCGAAGATGCCGCCGAGCGACGGGCCCACGACCGACGAGATCGCCCAGACACTGGCCATGTAGCCCTGCACCTTGGCCCGCTCGCCGACCGTGTAGATGTCACCCACGATCGTCATGGCCATCGGGCCCACGGCCCCGGCGCCGAGACCCTGCACGACACGGAACAGGATGAGCGTGACCATGCTCCACGCGAACCCGCAGAGCACCGATCCCGCCAGGAACAGGCCGATCCCGATCAGGATGATGGGCTTGCGACCGATGGTGTCGGCGAAGCGCGAGTAGATCGGCACGCTCACCGCCTGCGCGAGGAGGTAGACCGAGAACAGCCACGGGAACAGCTGGTAGTCGCCGAGATCTCGCACGACCGTGGGCACCGCGGTGGCCAGGATCGTCGTGTCGATCGCGATGAGCCCCGTGGCGAGCATGAGCGCACCGAGCACGGGCCCGCGCTCCGATCGCAGACCGACGGAGGCGCGATCGACGGAGACGGTCATGACAGGGCCAAGGCGCCGCGTGGCGGATGTATTCCCGCCGAGGGTGGATCGACGGCGCGAAGTGACGGATGCTGGAGGGCACACGCGTGAGAGGAGCGGCCGATGAGACGACGCGTCGCACCGGCGCTGGTGCTCGGCGCTCTCGTTCTCGCGGGCTGCTCGGCCCCCGGCATCCCGACCCCGCCCGCCGTCGACCCGACCGACACGGCGAACACCGAGCCGATCACGCTCGTGTCGGGGCTGGCGGCGCCGTGGTCGGTGGTGCGCCTCGACCGCGGCGGGGCGCTGATCTCGCAGCGCGACGGCGGCGAGGTGCTCGAGCTGACGGCATCCGGAGACCTGCGCGAGGCCGGGATCGTGCCCGGTGTCGTGTCGGGTGGCGAGTCGGGCCTGCACGGCCTCGCGCTGCTCGTCGATGGCGAGACGCGCTGGCTGTACGCCTATCACGGTGCGGCGGACGACAACCGGGTCGTGCGGATGCCGCTGACCGGCGAGCCCGGCTCGCTGACGCTGGACGTCGACGCGGCCGAGGTGGTGGTCGCCGACATCCCGCGGGCATCGAATCACGACGGCGGGCGGATCGCCTTCGGACCGGACGGGATGCTGTACATCGCCACCGGCGACGCGGGGCAGCGTGATCGTGCTCGGGATCGGGACTTCCTCGGCGGAAAGATCCTGCGGGTGACGCCGGAGGGCGAGCCGGCGCGCGGCAACCCGTTCGGCACAGCGGTGTACAGCCTCGGCCACCGCAACGTGCAGGGACTCGCGTGGGGTGATGACGGCACCCTGTGGGCGAGCGAGTTCGGGCAGGACACGTGGGACGAGCTGAACCGCATCGAGGCGGGCGGCGACTACGGCTGGCCCGACCACGAGGGGTTCGGGCGCGCCGACGACACGATC
Organism: Microbacterium sp. AR7-10; assembly: GCF_001878835.1. Lineage (NCBI taxonomy): Bacteria > Bacillati > Actinomycetota > Actinomycetes > Micrococcales > Microbacteriaceae > Microbacterium > Microbacterium sp. AR7-10. The sequence continues at coordinate 6,524 of NZ_MJIR01000033.1, forward strand.
GATCCGGTCGCCGTGTGGGCGCCAGACGAAGCGAGCCCCAGCGGCATCGCCGTGATCGACGACGTCGTGTACGTCGCTGGTCTGCGCGGTGCGCGGCTCTGGCTGTACGACACGACGACACCGAGCATCGAACCCTGGGCGGTCTACACCGGCCGATTCGGCCGGCTCCGCGACGTGGTCGCCGGTCCCGGCGGCACCTTCTGGGTGCTGACGAACAACACCGACGGTCGGGGATCACCGGGGCGCGACGACGATCGGCTGCTGCAGCTCACGCTGCCGGAGGGATGAGGCGGGTCAGGATGCCGTGGCCGGACCGTCGCCGCCATCACGACGCTCGCCGCTCCGCGGTGCGCCGGTCTGGCCGCTCTCGGGGGCGGACGACGACGGGTCGTGGTCGAGGAGCACCGGGCGATCGATGGTCCTGGTGACGTCTGCGGGGTCGACCGCGAGCATGAGCATGGCGAGCCCGAGGAGGGTGACGATGAACGAGGCGCCGCCGATGACCAGTCCCAGGCCCAGCGGGGTGAGGCCCTCGTAGGTGCCCTTGGCGATGGAGAGGTTCACGCGCTCGGTGAACGCCCCGGTCGAGACGAGGGTCACGACGGTCGCGAAGACGCCGGCGGCGAGGGCGATGCCCACGAGGTGCAGCGGGCGCAGGATCTCTTTGCGCGTCGGCTTGTGGTCGGTCATGCCTCTCCTCCGTGGTCGGCCAGGCGGTCGGCCCCGGCAGTCGTCTCGCTCGTCGTCGCGGTGCTCGTCGCGGCGGGTGCGAGCCCCGCGATGCCGAGGAACACCGCCACGATCGCGGCGTAGCCGCCGAACAGTCCCACGCCGATGATGATGCCGGTGAGCGACATGGCGTGCCCCTCGACGGCGTAGTTCTGCACGAATCCGACGGGCACGATCAGCAGCAGCGCGGCGAGCAGAAGCCCCAGCCCGCCGACCGTGATCGCGTCGCGAGAGCCCTCCTGGCCCCGCGACCGGATGCCCGAGATCAGCTCGACGAGACCGGTCAGCGCCGCCCAGGTGATCACGAGCACGAAGAACAGCGCGTCCGTGCGCCAGGTCGGGATGCTCGCGGCCATGCCGAGGACCAGGGTGATCGCGCCCATCAGCACCGAGGGCCAGCGCTGGCCCGGGCCGTGGACGATGATCGCGGCGACGATCAGCACGAGGGACGTGACGATCGCGAAGCCGCCGAACACCGCCAGGCCGACGGCGGCGGAGTGATCGGGAGAGAACGTGATCATGAGGGCGGCGACGGCCGCCATCAGTGCGCGAGCGAGCTGCACGGTGCGCGCGGTGAACGGGCGCACCGCAGCGGGGCGCGCGGTGCGCGAGCGGGAAGCGGCGGGCATGACAGTCCTCAGATCGGTGACCCGACCAGTCTACGTCGCGCGACCCCTGCACCGCCTCGACGGTGGTGGGGCCGCCGCGCGGGCCGCGCCGCGGGCATCCGCGATGGCATCCGGGGTCACTTCGGTACGGCGACGCGTGCGAAACCGTGCCTGATCGACCTCGCAACGCCGAGTCGCCTCAGCGTCGACCGGGCCCGGATCAGGAGGCGACGCGGACGGTCTCGGCGCCCGCCCGAGCCGGTGCGCTGCGCCCCGTGATGCGCGCCGCGGCCGGCTTGGCCGTCCCCGGCACGGCATCTGCGGGGGCGGCTGCGGCGGCCGGCGCGGCGCGCGGCCTGCGCGCCGCCCGCAGCAGCACTCGCCCGAGCACGCCGACGACGAAGGCGGCGGCGAGCGCGCTCAGCGAGACGACCACCGGGGTCCACACCGTGGCGAACGATGCGCAGAGGCTCAGCAGCGCACCCAGGATCCAGACGCCGGCGGCGCCGCCCGCGAGCCCAGCCGACCCCCGTGCGAAGGCGAGAGCGAAGATGAGTGCGCAGACCACCGCCAGAACCGCGCCGGCGTTGCCGATGGGCACGAGCACGGATGCCAACATGTTGGCCACTGCAAGACTGGACATTCCCCGACCCCCCGGTCATCCGCACGCCGCATCGCGGCGTGCTCGTGTCAGCCAGGTTACGCGCGGAGATCCGGCTTGTGCGTCAGCCAGGGGAACGATTCGGCATCATCCTGAGGGATGACGCGTGAACGGCTCGTGACGGCCCGATTCCGCGCCGTCCGCACCTCTCGGCGGCGCGCGCTCAGCGCAGGCGGCGCCCCCTCCGGGGCAGGCGCAGCGAGCTCAACCGGCCCGAGACCACAGGCACGGGGGCGGTGAACACGGCATCCACCGTCCGCGACCCCTCCGACGGGCCGATCACCGGCATGGGCGTGGTCAGCGTGGTCTCGACCGGTTCGACGGGCAGCCTGCCGAACCCGCGATGGGCGGAGACGTACGCCGGCACGAGGATCACGACGGCACCGATCCAGGCGAGCGGATTGCTGAGGGCGACGCCCGCGAAGTCCCACACCGCGCCCAGCGCGACCGCGGCGATCACACGCGCGACCAGCTCGACCACACCGGTGATGGTGGGAATGGCGACCCGGCCGACACCCTGCAGCACGCCGCGCAGCACGAACAGCACACCGAGGGCGGCGTAGCTGACGCCGTTGATGATCAGCATCTGATGGGCGAGGTCGACGACCCGATCGGATCCGTCGCCGACGAACAGGCGCACCACCGACGCACCGAACGCGATCATGATCACGCCGAGCAGCACCGAGGTGATGATGGCCATCCACAGCGCCTGGACCGTGCCCCGGCGGATGCGGTCGGGGCGGCGGGCGCCCAGGTTCTGCGCGGCGTACATCGACGAGGCCAGCCCCAGCGAGGCGAGAAGGGCGACGGCGAGGCCGTCGATGCGGGATGCGGCGGTGTACGCGGCGACGGCGTCGGCGCCGAGCGTGTTCAGCGCCACCTGCACCGCGAGGGCGCCGATCGCGATGATGGATGCCTGGAATCCCATCGGCAGGCCGAGTCGCAGGTGCTCGAGCGCGTCGGCGCGGCGCACCTTCCAGTCATCGCGGTGCACGTGCAGCACGGGCAGCTTCCGCCACAGGTATCCGAGGCAGAGCAGAACCGAGACGGCCTGCGCGATCACCGTGGCCAGGGCCGCGCCGGCGACGCCCCAGCCCAGCGGGCCGACCATGAGGATCACGAGACCGACGTTCAATCCGCACGAGATGGTGAGGAACACCAGCGGCGTGGTCGAGTCGCCGATAGCGCGGATGATGGCCGCCAGGTAGTTGAAGAACATGATCGTGCTGCCGCCGATGAACGTCACCTGGGTGAAGGTCGTGGCCTCGGCGAGCAGCTCGGACGGCGTCTGCAGCAGCTCGAGGAACGGGCGCGCGATGAGCGGCCCGAGCACCGTGAGGATCAGGCTGGTGACAGCGGTGAGCAGGGTTCCCGTGGCGACCGAGCGGCTCACCCCGCGGGCATCCCCGGCGCCGAACGCCTGCGCGGTCGGGATAGCGAACCCGCTGGCGAGACCCCACGCGAAGCCGATGATGAGGAAGATCAGGCTGCCGGTCGCGCCGACCGCAGCGAGCGAGTCGACGCCGAGCTGTCGCCCGACGACGATCGTGTCGACGAACTGGTAGAGCTGCTGCACGACGTTGCCGATGAGCAGGGGCACGGAGAAGAGCAGGATGACGCGCCAAGGGCGCCCCGTGATGAGGGTGGTGGCCATGATGATCCGGGGGAACGAGGGATGCCGGCAAAAAGACGGCGGCACCGTGGATCGTCACGGCGCCGCTCGGACAGTCTATCGAATCGTTTCGAAACGGTCGAGCCGCAGCCGCATATTTCTTTCCCTCCGTCCACGCCAGGGGCTTGCCTGCGATCGGGCCGGTTGGGTAGTCCGGATGCATGACACGCCTACGTCGAAGCGACCCGCACGCCCCGGGCATCCGGCGGATGCGTCACGGTCGCGGCTACCGGTTCCTGACGGCGGACGGCACCCCGGTCGACGATCGGGCGATGCTCGAACGTCTGCGCGCCCTCGTCGTGCCGCCCGCGTGGACCGACGTGTGGATGTGCCCGCATGCCAACGGGCACATCCTGGCGACGGGAATCGATGCCGCGGGCCGACGGCAGTACATCTACCACCCCGCGTGGCATGAGCGGATGGCGCGCGAGAAGTTCGATCGCATGCTGCAGCTCGCCGAGGTGCTGCCGAGCGCCCGCCGTGGGGTGACCCACGATCTGCGCACCGACGGCTTCGGCCGGCCGCGACTGCTCGCGGGTGCGTTCCGGATGCTCGACTCGGCCCTGCTGCGAGTGGGATCGGAGCAGTACGCCAAGGCGCACGGCAGCATCGGGCTGGTCACCCTGCGCGGATCGCATGCCAGGGTGCGCGGCGGCCGGGTCGTCGAGCTGCGCTTTCCCGGCAAGAGCGGCCAGCCCTGGGAATCCGAGGTCGATGACGCCGACCTCGCGATGCTCATCTCCGGGTTGAAACGCCGCGGCAGTCGCTCGCTGCTGCTCAGCTGGCAGGACGACACGGCCCGTGCCGCCGCGTGGCACCCGCTCCGCGCCGCCGAGATCAACGACGACGTCCGGCTGCGCACCGGCGGCGATTTCACGGCGAAGGACTTCCGCACGCTGCACGGCACCATCTCGGCTGCCGTCGCCCTGGCGCAGATCGGCCTGAAGCCCACCGCGACTGCGCGCTCGCGCGCCGCCGCCCAGGCCGTGCGCGTGGCAGCATCCGCCCTGGGCAACACTCCCGCCGTGGCCCGTGCCAGCTACATCGACCCGCGCGTGTTCGACCTGTACGACGAGGGCGTCGTCGTCGACCCGGCGCGACGGGTGGAGGGCCAGCTGGTGACGCTGTTCGGCTGACGGTGAGGCGCCGGCATCGGTGCTGCAGGAGCATGATGGTGGTGTGGTCGACATCCTCTCCGCACTCACCGAGATGCCCGAGCCCCAGTACGTCGAGGTCGGCGACGGCGTCGCTCTCGCGACGTACTCGTGGGGTGACGCGAGCGGGCCGACGGTCGTGCTCGTGCACGGGTTCGCATCGAGCACGGCCGACACCTGGGTGCACACCGGCTGGGTGCGGATGCTCGAGCGCGAGGGCTTCCGGATCCTCGGCATCGACCAGCGCGGTCACGGCGCGAGCCAGAAACCGCACGACTCGGCCGGTTACACGGTGCGCAGCCTCGCGCGCGACGTCGAGTCGGTGCTCGACACGTTCCTCATCGACGAGGCCCTGTACGTGGGCTATTCCCTCGGTGCGCGGGTCGGCTGGCAGGTCGCGCTGGACCTCGGCGACCGCATTCCGCGCGCGGTGCTGGGCGGCGTGCCCGACGGCATCCCGCTGGATCGGCTCGACACCGACCAGGTGCGCCGATATGCCACGGACGGCACGCCCGTCGCCGATCCGGTGACGCAGAGCTACATCACGCTGGCCGAGCGGGTGGCGGGCAACGACATGCACGCCCTGCTCGCCCTGGCCGAGGGCATGCGCGATTCGCGGTCGATCGACCCGGATCCCGCGCACGCCCCGCAGCAGCCGGTGCTGTTCGCGACCGGAGCGCTGGACGGGGTGCTCGAGGGCTCGCGGCGGCTCGCCGAGGCAGCCCCGCAGGCCACGTTCTTCGAGATCCCCGGCAGACATCATTTCAACGCCCCGGGGGCGAAGGCGTTCCGCGTCGCGGCGCTGGAATTCCTGCGGGGCTGAGGCTCAGCGCCGCTCGCCGCGGGAGCGGGCCATGAGCGCGCGGATGACGACGAAGACGATCACCGCGACGACGGCGACGATCGCCAGCTTCGCGATGAACCAGATCAGCGAGAACAGCACGTTCACGATCCAGAACGCGATGACGACCGAGACGACGACGGCGACGATGGTCCACAGGGTGCTCTTGGTCATGCCTCCAGCCTAGAAGAAGCGTCTAACGTGTGATGGTGACCTTCGACGGCCCGCTCTCGGCATCCGCGTACGAGGTTCTCGGTGTCACGCCCCAGGTGAGCGACGACGACCTGCGCCGCGCCTACCGGCTGCGGCTGCGCCAGTCGCACCCCGACACCGGGGGCGACGCGGCCGTCTTCGTGCGCGTGCAGCGGGCCTGGGAGCTGGTCGGCACCTCGGCCGCGCGCGCCGCCTACGACCGCGGGAGGGGGACGACGTCCTGGGCTGCGCGTCCGTCGACTCCGGGCGCGACGGGCACCCGCCCGCGCGGGCGCTCGCACGGGCAGGCGGGCGCGTGGCGCCGTCGCCGCTACCGTGAGCTGCTCGCCGAGCAGCTCGGTCACGAGGCGACGGATGCCGAGGCCTACGACCCGCTCGTCGTGCACGCGGCATCGTGGCAGGCGCGTCGGATGCTGGCCGACGCGCTGGCGGAGGAGGCCACGGCCACGGCGATCGACGAGCTCGGCATCGGGTTCACGGCGTGGTATGACGTCGCCACCGGCGAGGACGAGGAGGGGAAGCTCGATCACGTCGTGCTCAGCCCGACCGGGTTGTACGGCCTCCGGTCGGAGGACTTCGGCGGACCGGTGCGGTTCCGTCAGGGCGAGGTCATCGGCAGCCACGTCGGCGGCGCCGCCCCCATCGGCGACCTGCTCGCCCGCATGCGGATCGTGGCGCGCGCTGCACGCGTGCGGTTCGGCGGGGCGATCCTCATCCTTCCCGATGACGACCTCGACGACGCGATCACGCCGCTCGGCTCCGTCAGGGGTGTGCCGGTCGTGGTCGTGCGTCGCAGCGCGCTGCGCTCGGTGCTGCGCGCCGGAGTGCCGGGAGCGCGCGTGCTCGGCGGCAACGAGGCGTTCGACGTGCGAAGCCGATTGACGCACACGGTCCGCGTGCTCTCGCCGTGAGGCGCGTGAGAAGCCGCGCGCGCCCGCGCCCGGGGCTGCAGCGAGGGTTACGGTGAGAGCGTGGATGCCACCGACCCGCTGCCCGATCGACCCGCGCCCGACGCCCCTCGGGGCAAGCTCGTGCTGCTGCGCCACGGCGAGACCGAATGGTCGCGCACCGGCAGGCACACGGGTCTGACCGACATCCCGTTGACCGCCCACGGTGAGGATCTCGCCCGTGCGGCCGGTGAGCTGGTGCAGGGGTACGACTTCCGCCTCGTGCTCAGCTCGCCGCTGCAGCGGGCGCGCCGCACGGCCGAGCTCGCGGGGCTGGATGCCGGCATCGACCCCCTGCTGGTCGAGTGGGACTACGGCGGGTACGAGGGGCGCACGACGAAGGAGATCCGCGCGGAGCTCGGCTACAGCTGGACGACGTTCACCCATGGGGTGATCCGCGGCGAGACGCCGGGCGAGACCGTCGAGGAGGTCGCCGCACGCGCGTCGCGTGTGCTGACCCGCGTGCTGCCGGCGATGGCATCCGGAGATGTCGCCCTCGTCGCGCACGGCCACTATCTGCGTATCCTCACGGCGGTGTTCCTGCGCCAGGCACCACGATTCGCCGCGTCGATCTCGCTCGACGCGGGCTCGGTGTCGGTGCTCGGATTCGCGCGCGAGCAGCCGGCGATCCTCGCCTGGAACCACGGGCCGCACCTGCCCATGGAGCCGGCGGAATCCTGATGCGAGAGCGGATGCCAGGAGCAGACCACGATGTCATCGTCGTAGGCGCGGGCCTCGCCGGCCTGCGGGCCGCGACGGTGCTGGCCGAGGCGGGTCTGGACGTGCTGGTGCTCGATGCCTCCGACGCCGTCGGCGGTCGGCAGCGCACCGACCGCGTCGATGGCTTCCTCCTCGATCGAGGGTTCCAGGTGCTGAACCCCGCCTATCCGTCGGTGCGGCGCTGGGCCGACGCGACGGCCCTGCGACTGCAGGCATTCCCGGTGGGGGTGCGGGTACGCCGCGACAGCGCAGCCGGAGTGGGCGGGTCGACGCTGGTGACCCTGGCCGATCCTCGCAGGCATCCGCTGTCGATCGGCGAGACTCTTCGCAGCGGACTGGTCCGCCCCGCGGACGTGATCGCGCTCGCACGCTGGGCGGCCCCGGCCCTGCTCGCACCGACGCGGCTGCGTCGCCGCGCGGCGGCCGGGCACGACACGTCTGCGCGCCAGAGCTGGGACAGTGCGGGGCTGCGCGGCCCGCTGCGCACAGAGGTGGTGGAGCCGTTCCTCAGCGGGGTCCTCGCCGACGCACGCTTCGACACCTCGAACGCCTTCACCCGGTGGCTGGTGCGCATGTTCCTGCTGGGCACGCCCGGACTGCCCGCCGAGGGTATCCAGGCGCTGCCGGAGCAGCTGGCGCGGAAGGCCCGCGCGGCGGGCGCCGAGATACGCCTCGGGCATCGCGTCGATCGCGTCCGCCCCGCATCGGATCACGTCGAGGTCGATGCGGCGGGCGCGGATGCCATGAGGGCCGCCGCCGTCATCGTCGCAGTGGGCCCCGAGCGCCTGACCGCCCTCACGGGCGTCGACGCGCCGCCCACCCGCGGGCTGCAGACCTGGTGGTTCGCGCCCGAGGCCGCGCCGGCGGCATCGGGCATGATCGCCGTCGATGGACGCCGATCAGGGCCCATCGTCAACACCGCGGTGATCTCGCACGCCGCCCCGAGCTACGCGCCCGCCGGCAGGCATCTGGTCCAAGCCACATGCCTCCTCGGCCCGCAGGTCGTGGCCGGGGAGGTCGAGGTGCGTCGACAGCTGGGCGAGATCTGGGGCACGGATGCGACGCGCTGGCCGCTGCTGCGACGCGACGACATCCACCACGCGCTGCCTGCCCAGCACCCGCCGTTGCGGGCCGAGCCCACGCGGGTGGTCGATCGCCTGTACGTCGCCGGCGATCACCGGCAGAGCCCCTCCATCGACGGGGCGCTGGTGTCGGGTGATCGCGCGGCGCGCGTCCTGCTGGCCGACCGCGGCGTGTGACGCGACATTATTGAAGCGTCAACTGCTCCCGGTACCATCGCCGCATGAGCACATCACGATCGTTCACCGACGAGGAGCGCCGCACCTGGGCACCGCTCACGGCGGTGCTGGAGCTGCTGCCCAGTCGGATCGACGCGCAGCTGCTGCGCGATGCGGGGCTCACGCACTTCGACTACGCGACCCTCTCGATGCTCGCGCTCGCTGACGGCCGCCGCATGCGCATGACCGCACTCGCGACCGGCGTGAACGCGTCGCTCTCGCGCCTCTCGCACGCCGTCAGCCGGCTCGAGAGCCGCGAGCTCGTGCGCCGCGTCGCGACCCCCGACGACGCCAGGGCGACCACCGTGGAGCTCACGCCGGACGGACGTCGCAAAGTGATCAGCGCGACGCCGGAGCACGTGAGCACGGTGCGCTCCCTCGTCTTCGACGCGCTCGATGACGAGCAGCGTCGCCAGCTGCATGAGATCACCGTCACGCTGCTGGCCCGACTCGACCCCGATCAGCGGATGCTGGCCAGCCGGATGAGCTGACCACGCCGACCGACTGAGGCTCGGGAGTCGGTGCGAGGCGCGCCTGTCGGAGTCATCGCGCGAGGACCTCGTCGACGTCGGCGCCGGGCAGCGCGAGGGTGACCTGCGTGCCCCACGGGTCGGAGACGATGACGGAGCGGCCGTCGTCGGCGAACGGCAGCCGGTGTTCGCGCAGCCGCGCGATGAGCGCATCGAGGTCGTCGCGCCCGGGAACGGTGATCGCCACGTCGCCGAGGCCGAGCCCGGCAGCGCGCGGTCCCGCACCGCCGCTGTTCCACGTGTTCATCGCGATGTGGTGGTGATAGCCACCTGCCGACGCGAACAGGGCTCCGGGATAGCTGGCGACCGTCGTCTCGAATCCCAGCGCGTCGATGTAGAAGGCGCGGGCCGTGGGGATGTCCCCGACCTGAAGGTGCACGTGGCCGACCCTGCCCGCGGTCATGGCCACGCTCCGCAGCGTGTCGTCGTCCAGGTGCTGCCGAAGGTAATCGTTCGGATCGAGGTGGAGGGTCGCCATCTGCAGCTCACCGTTCTCGTAGCGCCACTCGGAGCGATCCCGGTCGACGTAGAGCTCGATGCCGTTGCCCTCCGGGTCGGTGAAGTAGAACGCCTCGCTGACCAGGTGGTCGCTCGAGCCGGTGAAGGAGCCGCGCTGATCCTGGGCGGCGCGCAGCACGACCGCAGCGAGCGCGGGCGCATCGTCGAACAGGAACGCGGTGTGGAACAGCCCGGCCTGGCGAGGATCGACGGGCGGGAGGCCGGGCGTGCTGATCAGTCGGACCATCGCCACGCGGCCGCGACCGAGCACACGGTGCACCTCGGCGCCGCGGGTCCTCTCCTCGATCGGCTCCAGGGCGAGGGCGTTCGCGTAGTACGACGACATCGTCTCGAGATCGCCGACGCGCAGCGAGACGGCATCCATATCGGTTGCGGGGTCGAGCACGCGGCCCGCGGCGGACGCGTGCTCGGTGCGGGAATCGCTGGTGCTCATATCTGCCTCCGTGGGACTGTTGTTGAACCTACAACTAAACGCCCCGGCGATTCATTCCCGCGGTCAGCCCGCCGATCCCGCCAGCGGGATCACCCGCGGCGCCTGCCCGGCACCGGCGACGACGAGGGCTCGCGTCGCGGTGAGCGCGTGCAGCCGCCGCACGATCTCGTCGGCATCCGCCTCCGTGGCGGGAGTGCGATCGTCGGATGCCTCCCACAGCGTCACCCGCACGCCGCCCAGCTCGCGGATGCGCTGGGCGAGCTGCTCGGATCCGCGAGCGGCGACCAGCACCACGCGCTCGACGCGCGGTGCCCTGCTGGTGGGCGGCGCGATCGCTCGATCGCGTCGCCAGACGACGAAGTGGTAGATGAAGACGAGCACGGTCGCGCTGAGCAGCCCGAGCGGAGCGCGGATGCGCTCGATGAGTCCGCCCTGCATGCGGGAGGCGCCACCGGCCGCGAGCAGCACCTCGAACAGCCGGAAGCCGATGAGCAGCAGGGTCACCAGCGCGACCACGGCGCTGGCGCCGAAGACGACCACCAGGTAGACGCGGCGCGCGATGTCTCCGGACTGCTCTTCGGTCACCGCGCGACCAGGACGCCAGGTGCCCCACCACGCCGCCGTGCCCACCACGAGCGCACTGAGACCGCCCAGCAGCAGGGTGCGCGTGTCGTCGGCGAGCAGCGTCGCGTCGAGCTCGGCGAGGAGAGCGTTGACCACGACTCCGAAGCCGCTGGCCGCGCCGATGAGAGCTACCCCGGACACGGCCAGCCGCGCGGCGCCGCGAACCCGCGGACCGCGCGCAGACAGCATTCGCGCATGCGCGTCGCAGATGATCGCGCCCACCAGGGCGGCGCCGGCGGCCGCACCGAGCGGCGACAGGATCTCCGCCGCGGGATCGTCGTCGAACAGCAGCCGCAGCAGGGTGAGGAGCACGGTGCCGATCCCGAAGAGCGCGGCCCCGGCGGAGCCCGCCACCACGATCACCAGCAGCACGCGGGCGAGAGCATCGGGCGTGCCGGATGCCTGCTCCCGCGTCCAGTGCCACCACCACACCACCGCGCCGACGGCCGCCCAGACCAGCGGCTGCAGCACCGCGGTGTACCACGGTCGCGAATCGAGCAACACCGGCGCGACCGGCGCGAGCGCCTGTGAGATCAGCGCGGCCAGCGCGGAACCGGCGCCGACCGCCGCCACGACGAGACCGAACAGCGCCGACAGCTCGACGCTGAGCGCCGGCAGGCGCGTCGGCGCGGTGACCGGACTGCGACGCATCCGTCGATGCCACACCCACACACCTGCCCAGACGACTGCCCCGGCCGCCTCGCTCGGCCGCCACTCCCCCTCGATGCCCGCGGCGATGGCGGATGCCGCGAGCGCGACGGCGAAGATGAGCGATGTCAGCGTCATCGCCGCCAGGTACACGGACCACACGAGCGAGGAGCGCTCCAGCGGCTCGGCCAGTCGGCGGCGCTCCCAGCGCCAGACGAGCACCGCGAGCGGGGCACCGATCAGGACGAAGGCGAGTGCCCTGGCGAGCCCGGCGGTGTCGGTGACGAGCACGGAGCCGAGCCCGATCACCCGCTCGAGCAGACCCGCCACGCCGACCGCGGCGATCGAGACGAGCGCGAAGAGCAAGGCGAAGACGATGAGCCTCCGCACCACCGCGACGGTCATGGCTGCACCTTCTCGGCGCAGATCCGGAACTGCCAGGGCGTCGTCACGAGCTTCCAGTCGCCATCGACGCGTTCGAGGTCGAACACCTCCTGGTTCTGGTACTCGTCGGGCCCGAAGGGTCCGCCGCCGACGACCTCGGAGACGATCACCTCGACCCGTGCCGTCGTGTCGCGCTCCGTGCTGCGCAGCAGCGTGATGCGGTAGTCGGCCGCGCCGGTGTCCCACCGCTCGCACTCCTCGGCTGACTCGGGGACCAGATACGCCAGTGCGGCGGCGGAGTCGCCATCGACGACCGCCTGCGCGTACCGCTGCACGACGCCCTCCGGGGAGTCGGCGGGGTACACGCTGTCGCCGTCGCGGGTGAAGATCGCGACGAGCGCCACGGCGACCACGACGACCACGACCGCGATCAGGCCGAGCATCACCGGACTCCATCGCCTTGACTGAGATCGCGGGCTCGCCGCATCGACTTCGTTCATGTGCCCATGGTGGCGCATACGACCTCGGCGGTACAGGGACCTTAGGCTCATGGCATGAGCCTGTTCCGCAGAGAGCGATCGGCGCACGTCCAGCTCGATCAGCCGACGATCGAACCCCGCGCGACGCGTCCCCCCTGGAGCCTGTGGGCAGACGGGTTCGGTCGCCTCGGCATCCGCTCGATCCAGATCCTGCTGGTGGTCGCCGTCGCCGCAGGCATCGTGTTCGTCATCCGGTACCTGACGCTGGTGACCATCCCCCTGGCGATCGCGCTGATCCTCGCGTGCGCCTTCGCCCCGGCGATGAACTGGCTGCGCCGCCGCCGCGTACCCGACCTCGCCGCGACCATGATCACGCTCTTCTCGATCGTCGCGGTGCTGACGGGCCTGAGCTGGATGATCGTCTGGGCCGTGCGGGATCAGTGGGACGACCTGTACTCGCAGGCGCAGCAGGGCATCGACCATGTGATCGAGTGGACGGACACGCTGCCGTTCCAGCTGTTCACCCCGCAGCAGATCGAGGAGTGGACGAAGACGCTCACCGACTTCGTCACGAGCGCGCAGTTCGGCTCCGGCGCGCTCGCCGGTGTCAGCGCGGTCGCGAGCTTCGTCACCGGTTTCGTGCTGCTCGTCACCATCCTCTTCTTCTTCCTCAAGGACGGCCCGCAGATGTGGGAGTTCCTGCTGCGACCGTTCCACGGCGAGGGCGAGCGCCGCGCGCGCCGGATCGGACACAAGACCGTGGGCGTGCTCGGCTCCTACGTGCGGGGTACCGCGACGGTCGCCCTGGTCGACGCCGTCGGCATCCTGATCGGCCTGCTCATCCTGCAGGTGCCGCTCGCCGTGCCACTCGCCGTCCTCGTCTTCCTCCTCGCGTTCATCCCGATCGTCGGCGCGACGCTCGCCGGCGTGCTGGCGGCGCTCGTCGCCCTCGTCGCGAACGGCTGGGTGAGTGCCCTGCTCGTCGTCGCCGTCGTCGTGCTGGTCAATCAGCTCGAGGGCAACCTGCTGCAGCCGGTGCTGATGGGACGCACGATGAAGCTGCACGCGTTCGTCATCCTGGTGGCCCTGGCGGTGGGAACCGCCCTCAGCGGACTGATCGGCGCGGTGCTCGCCGTGCCGGTGACGGCCGCGGTGTGGGGCATCATCCAGGTGTGGGACGGTGAGAACCTGCCCGCGAAGTGGGCGCGGCGGAAGCCGCGAGAGCCCCGCGCCGCGCAGAGCACCGCGGTCGAGGTCGCCTGAGGGCGATCCCGCGCCACCCGGATCCGACGGCGAGCGCGGGTCACCGCCGGTCGGGTGGGACGCGGATCGTCGAACCCGCCGCGAAGCGGGCATCCACTCCGGGGCTGAACAGCACGGACTCGGGCGGGGCGTCGACGATGCCGGGAAGGCCGGCGGCCGCGCACAGCTCGTCTTCCAGATGGCGCACGCGGGCGGGATGCAGCGTCCAGGGTTCGTGCGTGTTCGGCAGCCACAGCGTGCGCCCGAACCGGGTCTGGAACAGCCCCCAGCGAGCGGTGAGGAAGGTCGACAGGTCGTCGCGCACCGTGCGGGAGGTGTCGACGTCGACCGTGAGGTCGAAGCCCGGGCCGCGCCCGCCGAGGCGCGCGGTGTGGCGCTGCGATGTGTATCGCAGGCTGAGACCGGAGCCCTCGAGACGCCGTTTGTCGGTATGCGCGAACATGTACGGCAGGGAGAACAGGGCACGCGCGCCGATGACGGCGGGCAGGCTGGCGGCCTCCAGGGAAGCGAACACCACGCCGTGACGGCCCTCGTCGTCTATGCCGTACAGGCGCACGTTGATCTCGGTGAAGGTGCCCCAGCGCCGCGCCGGCGGCAGCGGTCCGATGCGAGCGGCACCGAGCTCGAAGGCGATCAGTCCCACCCAGGACGACCCGTCGAAGACATCCGGTCGCACGCCGCGGGGCATGAGCGGGCGCACGACCTCGGGGTCGACCCGCCAGTGCACGAAGGCGACGTCGCGCCATGCCTGAGCCGCGACGGTGCGTCCGCGCAGCGGCGGGGGCGTGGCAGAGAGGTCCATGACGTCCATTCGCACGGTCGAGAGCGGGGGCTGCCATTCTCGCACTCGGCGGGTCCGACGGCGCCTCGCCGCGGGTATCCTCGCGGTATGCGAAGGCCCGAGCCCGAACCCGTCCGCGCCGGCGAGGAGTCGGTGTGGGACTATCCGCGGCCACCGCGCGTCGAGCCGGTGTCGCTGCGGATCACGATCCGCCTGGGCGGTGTGCTGATCGCCGACACCGTCGACGCGGTCCGCGTACTCGAGACCAGCCATCCGCCGGTCTACTACCTGCCCGCCGATTCGTTCCTCGAGGGTGCGCTCGTGCCGACGGAGGGGTCGTCGTTCTGCGAGTTCAAGGGCGGGGCGGCGTACTTCGACGTGCACGGTGGATCACGGATCGTCAGCCGGGCCGCGTGGACGTACCCGCAGCCTGCGCGCGGCTTCGAGTCGCTGCGCGGGCGGGTCGCGGTCTACGCAGGCGAGATGGATGCCTGCACCGTCGGCGACGAGCAGGTCACTCCGCAGCCGGGCCGGTTCTACGGCGGCTGGATCACCTCCCGCATCCGCGGTCCGTTCAAGGGGGAACCCGGGTCGATGGGGTGGTGACCCGGCGGGTCAGGCGGTGAGCCCGGATTCGCCGTCGTCGCGGCAGCCGTCGAACGTGGCGGTGAGGATCTGCTCGGCCTCGAGCGTGAGATCGATGAGGCGGGCGAGCAGACCGGCGAGGGAGCTCGAGCGCAGCAGCTCGAGCTGATCGATGGGCCCCAACGGCGCGATCGCGGCGAGCTGCCATGACGACTCCAGCGGATCGTCGGAGATCTCGATGTTCGGATCCCATCGACTGCCCGAGCTGAGCGCAGCGCGCGTGAGCACACGACGGACATGCTTCTCGGCTTCGGCGCGCAGCGGGGCGAGTGCCGGATCCCAGGTCAGTTCGGCGATCGTGTGCACCTCGGCGGTCGGGTACGCCTCGTCGTTCCACCACGCGCCCACTTCGATGCGCTCTCCCCCCACGACGAGCAGCTCGATGTCACGCTCGGTGGCCGCGACCTCGACGATCCGCGCCATCGTGCCGGTGTGGAACCGGGTGTCCCCTCCCCCGGCTTCTGACCCGCGCTCGATGAGCACCACCCCGAACGAGGGCTGGTGGGATTCGAGAGCTGCACCGAGCATCTTCAGATACCGCTCTTCGAAGACGCGCAGGGCGAGAGGTGTGTACGGGAACAGCACCGTCTCGAGCGGAAACATCGCCGTGGCTGCCATCGCGCCAGTAAACCACTCCGACGGGGCTGCGTCACCCGGCTGCGACGCTCAGTTGAAGTCGCCGCCCCCGCCACCGCCGAAGTCACCCGGCGCCATGTCCTTGAACCGCGAGTAGTGCCCCTGGAAGGCGACGGTGATCGTCGCGGTGGGGCCGTTGCGGTGCTTGGCGACGATCAAGTCGGCCTCGCCGGGGCGGATGTCCTTGTCGTACGCGGCCTCGCGGTGCAGCAGGATCACCATGTCGGCGTCCTGCTCGATCGAGCCGGACTCGCGCAGGTCGCTGATCGCGGGCTTCTTGTCGGAGCGCTGCTCGGCACCACGGTTCAGCTGCGACAGCGCGATCACCGGCACCTGCAGCTCTTTCGCGAGCAGCTTGAGCGCACGCGAGAACTCCGAGACCTCCTGCTGACGCGACTCGACGCGCTTGCCGCTCGTCATCAGCTGGAGGTAGTCGATGACCACCAGTCGCAGGCCTTCGCGCTGCTTGAGCCGACGGCACTTGGCACGGATCTCGACGAGGGTCATGTTCGGGCTGTCGTCGATGTACAGCGGGGCGTCGTTGATCCGTCCGCGGGTGGCCGCGACGGTCGTCCAGTCCCGCGGGTCGAGGGTTCCCTTGCGCATGTTCTGCAGCGGGATGGCGCCCTCGGCGCTGAGCAGGCGCATCGCGATCTCGCTCTTGCCCATCTCGAGCGAGAAGAAGATCGACGGCTCGTTGTGGCCGATGGCCGCAGCCCGGGCGAAATCCAGGGCGAGCGTTGATTTACCCATAGCGGGCCTCGCGGCGACGACGATCATCTGTCCGCCGTGCAGGCCGTTGGTCAGCTCGTCCAGCTCGCGGAACCCCGTCGGGATGCCGGTCATCGTGCCGTCACGGCCGTTGGCCGCCTCGATCTCCTCGACGGCCGCGTCGACGGCGACGGTGAGCGGCACGTAGTCCTCGGCCGTCTCGGAGCCGGTCACCGAGTAGATCTCGGCCTGGGCGTTGTTGACGATGTCGGCGGCGTCGCCCTCGCCCGCGTAGCCGAGCTGCACGATGCGGGTGCCCGCGTCGACCAGGCGCCGCAGGATGGCTCGCTCCGCGACGATGCCCGCGTAATAGCCGGCGTTCGCCGCGGTCGGCACGATCGAGGTGAGGGTGTGCAGGTAGTCGGCCCCGCCGGCGCGCCCCAGCTCGCCCGTCTTGATCAGCTCGT
The DNA here is from genome assembly GCF_001878835.1 of Microbacterium sp. AR7-10. Taxonomy (NCBI): domain Bacteria; kingdom Bacillati; phylum Actinomycetota; class Actinomycetes; order Micrococcales; family Microbacteriaceae; genus Microbacterium; species Microbacterium sp. AR7-10. The sequence goes on from NZ_MJIR01000033.1 coordinate 23,487, forward strand.
CGGTGACGGCGACGACGTCGGTGGGCTCGCCGTGCGAGTACAGCGAAAGGATCGCCTCGAAGATGAGCTCGTGCTTGGGCACGTAGAAGTCGGCGCCCTTGAGCATCTCGATCACATCGGCGACGGCATCCTTCGACAGCAGCATGCCGCCCAGTGCGCTCTGCTCTGCCAGGAGATCATGCGGCGGGGTGCGCTCGGGGCTGCGAGAGCCACCCAGACGCTCGTTCGAGATATCTGCGATCGACACCGTGCTCCTCCCGGCCGGCACGACTGGACACACGTCACCGGCGCTTGCGACCGGCGGGCAGTCGGCCTCGGGCACAAGAAGAACATGCACCACCGACATCCGGTCTCCCCCAAGGTAGAAGCCGGGTTATCCCCATGCAACCGGGGCTGTGGATAACTCTGTGGAGAGTGTGCGAAGAACTCTGGAGTGTCTGTGCAGAACGGGTGTGGACAACTCGGTGGAGAGATTTGATATCTCGGACTTTTCTCTAGGCTGATCAGGTTTTCTTCTATTCCCCAGCCTGTGGAGGAAATCCCGCTTCAACGTGAGATTGAAGGTTCCGGCGCGTCGCTCCTGATGTGCAGAACCTGGGGAAAGTCAAGCTCGATCCCGCCCGGGCGCGCCGCGCCCGTCAACAGCCTGTGGACTCGCGGACCACGAGGTCGAGCGGCAGCGCCGCTTCGGCATCCAGCTGCTCCCCGCGGATCAGCCGCACGACCGTCGCCATCATCGCCGCACCCTTCGCGGCGGTGTGCAGATCGACCGTCGTGAGCTGCGGAGACGCGCTCGTCGAGAAGACGTTGTTGTCGACGGTGGCGACGGCGACGTCGTCCGGAACCCGGATGCCGCGCTCCTTGAGCACACCCAGCGCGCCGGCAGCCATCTGTGCCGACGCGACGAACAGGGCGTCCATCTGCACCCCCGCGTCGAGCAGCCGACGCGCGGCCGCCGCTCCCCCACTCGGGGTGTAATCGCCCTCTTCACTGGCGATCTCCTCGAGACCCGCCGCCGAGACCGCGTCGCGCCACCCTTGCAGGCGCTCCTGCCCGGCCGTCGTGTCGAGCGGTCCGCTGATCGTGGCGATCCGCCGCCGACCGCGATCGATGAGGTGCTGGGTCGCGAGTGCACCGACCGCGGTGTTGTCGACGTCGACGACGTGGATCTCCTCGCCCGTCTCCCCCGGCGGGCGCACCCCGAAGACGACGGGCAGCGTGCGCGCCAGCTCGCGATACGACGAGGAGGCACTGTGGTGCGAGAGGATCAGCGCACCGTCGACGTTGCCGCGCCGAAGAAGCTGGTGCGTCTTCTCCGGGTCGTTCTCCGACTCGATCAGCAGGGTGAGGGAGTACTCGGTCGATGACGCGTACATCGCGGCGCCCTGGATCACCTCTGCGAAGTACGGGTCGGCGAAGAACTCCGCCGTGCGCTCGGGGATCATCATCGCGACGGTCTGCGTGCTGCGGCGCGCGAGGCTGCGCGCCGCGCGATTCGGCACGTATCCGACCTTCGCGATCGCCGCGTTCACGCGCGCGACGGTGCTCTCGGTGACCCGGGGCGATCCGTTGATGACCCGCGATGCGGTCGAACTCGACACTCCGGCTAGTGCCGCGACCTCCTCGAGGGTCGGCACCCAGGGCTGCGCGCTGCGAGACGCGTTCATCGTCACTCTTCGTCTCCTGCTGCGCATCCGGCGCGATCGTGAGCACCTCGCTGTCGAGGATGGATGTCTTCACCGTACGCCACGCCGGCGCGGCGTCTCACTCCGGGATCCGGCGCTCCTCGATGAGCCGCGCCAGCCACAGACCGCTGTCCTTCACGGTGCGCTCCTGCGTCTCGTAGTCGACGTGCACGATGCCGAAGCGCTTGCTGTAGCCGTAGCCCCACTCGAAGTTGTCGAACAGCGACCAGACCATGTACCCGCGCAGGTCGACGCCCTGCTGCAGAGCACGATGAGCCGCCGTGAAATGACGGCGCAGGTAGTCGAGCCTGGCGTCGTCGTGCACGCGATCGCCGCTGAGCTCGTCGTCGAAAGCCGCACCGTTCTCTGTGATGACGAGCGGGAGTCCCGGATGCTCGCGGCTGAGCCTCAGCAGCAGCTCCTCGAGTCCGTCGGGAGCGATGTTCCATCCCATCGCCGTGTACGGGCCGTCCTGCGTGAGGAACTCCACGTCGTCGCTGCCCGGCCAGGCCGAGCCGCCGACGTCCTTGTGCCCGTCCGCTCGCTGCCGCGGGGCGATGCCGTCCCACATCCGCACACGCGTCGTGGAGTAGTAGTTCACGCCGAGGAAGTCGATCGGCTGCCGGATGATCTCGGTGTCGCCGGGCCGCACGAACAGCCAGTCGGTGACCGCCGCGGTGTCGTCGATGAGATCGTCGGGATAGCCGCCGACGAGCATGGGATGCGTGAACGACCGGTTGGCGAGGGCGTCGATACGGCGCACGGCCTCGGAGTCCGGGCCGTCTGCTCCGCGGATCACGTGGAAGTTGAGCGTCACCGACACCCGCGCGTGCGGCACCACCTCTCGCAGCACCTGAACGGCGAGGCCGTGGGCGAGGTTCAGGTGGTGCACGGCCCGCAGTGCGGCGACGCCGTCGGTGCGGCCGGGAGCGTGCGCGCCCGACCCGTAGCCGAGGAACGCACTGCACCACGGCTCATTCAAGGTCGTCCAGACATGCACGCGCTCACCGAGCGCCTCCGCGACGTGACGGGTGTACTCGGCGAACCGGTAGGCGGTCTCGCGGTTGGTCCATCCACCGGCATCCTCGAGCGCCTGCGGCAGATCCCAGTGATAGAGAGTGGCGATCGGACGGATGCCGCGGGCGATCAGACCGTCGACGAGACGTTCATAGAACGCCAGGCCCGCCTCGTTCACCGGACCGGACCCCGTCGGCTGGATGCGCGGCCAGGAGATCGAGAACCGATACGCCTCGATCCCCAGGTCGGCCATGAGATCGAGATCGGCGTCGAGCCGGTTGTAGTGGTCGACGGCCACATCTCCCGTGTCGCCGTCGACGACCCTGCCCGGTGTCGCGCTGAAGGTGTCCCAGATCGACGGGCCTCGCCCGTCTGCGGTGGCCGCGCCCTCGATCTGGTACGCGGCGGTGGCCGCACCGATCAGGAACCCGGCGGGGAACTCCAGCCCGACATCCCGGTAATCGGGGCTGTCTCTGGTGTGCGCCTGCATCTCGATGGTCATGTCAGCCTTTCACTGCGCCTTGCATGATTCCGGTCACGAGCTGGCGGCCCGCGACGAAGAAGAGGATGAGGAGGGGGATCACCGAGAGCACGGCCCCGGCGAGCACGAGGGCGTTGTCCGGGTTCTGTCCCCCGGCTGCGCTCAGCGCCGCCAGCGCGGTCTGCACCGTGGGATTTCGCGGTGTGAGGGCGAGCAGCGGCCACAGGTAGTCCGTCCACGCGGCCATGAAGCTGAACAGACCGAGCACCGCCATGGCGGGACGCGCCGCGGGCAGCGCCACGTGCCAGAAGGTGCCCCACATGCTCGCACCGTCCATCCGCGCGGCTTCGATCAGCTCGTCCGGGATCACGTCGACGAGGTACTGCCGCATGAAGAACACCCCGAAGGCGGTGACCATGCCGGGAACGATGACCGCCTGCAGCGAGCCCACCCAGCGCCACTCCGCCATCAGCATGAACAGCGGGATGATGCCCAGCTGGGTGGGTATCGCCATGGTGGCGATCACTGCGACGAGCAGTCCGCTGCGGCCGCGGAAGCGCAGCTTCGCGAAGGCGTACCCGGCGAGGGTCGAGAAGAACACCACCGACAGGGTGATCGCGGCCGAGATCACCGCGCTGTTGATCAGCGACAGCAGGAACGGAACCGTCTCGAACACCTCGGCGGCGTGGGACAGGAAGTTCGGCCCCGGCAGGACCGCCGGCGGTACGAGGTTGGTGTCGGACGACTGACGGGACGAGATGACGAACGACCACCACAGCGGGAACGCCGAGCCGGCGAAGTACGCGATGAGCAGGGCGTACGTGAGCATCCCTGGGCGCTCGTAGGCGCGCACGCGGCGAGCGCGGCGCTCGGATGCCGTCGTGCGGCGCTCTGCCCTGGCATCCGTCTCCGGCGCCGGTGCGGGGGTGAGGAGGGCGGTCATGATGCTCCCTGCTGGGTGTGAGCCGGAACCGGCGTCTGCTTTCGGGACGGGACTCGCGTCTTGCGCACCGTGGAGGTCTTCTCGTCGGCGGTGCGGATCGCTCGGGTGATCATGAAGCTGAGCAGCCCGACGAGCATGATGACGAGGAACAGGATCCACGCCGTCGCGGACGCGCGGCCGAAGTCGCGCATGGGGAAGCCGAGCTGGTACAGGTAGAGCACGATCGTCTGGAACTGCCGGTCGCTGCCGCCGTAGGTGCGGCCGTCGAAGAGCTTCGGCTCGGTGAAGATCTGCAGCCCGCCGATGGTCGCCGTGATGACGACGAAGATCAGCGTCGGACGGATCAGCGGGAGGGTGATCGACCAGAACTGACGCAGCCTGCTGGCTCCGTCGATGGTGGCCGACTCGTACATGTCGCGCGGCACGGCCTGCATGGCCGCGAGCAGGAGCAGGGCGTTGTATCCGGTCCAGCGCCAGTTCACCATGGTGGCGATCGCGACGTGCGACGGGAAGACGTCGAACGACCAGCGGATCGGATCGAGACCGAGCAGCTCGAGCAGACCGGCGACAGGCCCGTGGTACTGGTTGAAGACCTGCAGGAAGATCACCGTCACCGCGACCGGTGCGACGATGTAGGGCAGCAGGATGCTCATCCGCCAGAACGTGCGACCGCGGATCGCCTGGTTCAGCAGCGCAGCGACGACCGTGGCGATGACGAGCTGCGGTATGGCCGAGAGCAGGAAGATGCTGAACGTGTTGCCGAACGCGTTCCAGAAGAACGGGTCGTTGAGGACGTCGACGTAGTTCTGCAGCCCCACGAAGTCGCCCTGGCCCTTCAGCAGATGCCAGTCGTAGAGCGACACGTTGAACGTGTAGACGATGGGGAAGACGCCGATCAGCGCGAACAGGATGAAGAACGGCGCGATGTACAGGTACGGGGAGAAGGTGTGGTCGAGACGACTGACCTTCTGACGGAACGTGAGTTCCGTGCGGGCGGCTCTGCCGGTTGTGCTGCTCATCGTTGAACCAATCGCGGGATCGAGTGCGGGGTGGATGCTCGGGCGGCTCGGCGACGTGCGTCGAGCCGCCCGGGCGGTCAGCTGGGGATCTGGTCGAGCAGTTCCATGGCGGCGTCCCAGGCCTTGTCGGGATCGGTGACCTCGCCCTGGCTGACGCGGTCGAAGATCGGCCCGAAGACGTTGTCCTGGATGTTGGAGTCCTCCGGTCCCTTGACCTGAGCGACGACACCCTTCGAGCGCTCGGCGAAGATCTGGCCGATCGGCGCGTCGTTGAAGAAGGGGCTGGTGGTGTCGGCGACGAGCTTCTGACCCTCGGTCGTGCTCGGGTACGGCCCCGCCTTCTCGAAGGCCGATGCCTGCTGCTCGGGCGATGCGAGCCAGAGCGCGAGCTTGGCGGCCTCCTCCTTGTGCTCCGACGAGGATGCGACGCCGAGGAACGCACCGCCCCAGTTGGCGGCGCCGCCGGGAAGCACGTTCGCGAAGTCCCAGCCGCTGTCGGTGGTGCCCTCGTCGTAGTAGCCCTGCACGATGCCGAGCATCCAGCTCGGGCACATGTAGACCGCGAAGTCGCCGGCCTTGGCCTCGGGCCCGACCTCCCAGCCGGGAAGGCCTGCGCCGAGCCCGGCCTTCTCAGCCTCGACGATCTTGGCGAAATGCTCCTTCAGCACATCGTTGTCCTCGATGTTGAGCGTCTCGCCGTCCTTCTTGTAGTAGCCCTCTTCCTGCTGGTTGACGAACGAGTTCCAGAAGAACCGCGGGCTGTGGTAGAAAGCCTTGCCTGTCTTGTCGACATACTCCTCGCCGACCTCGAAGAAGCGATCCCACGTGGCGTCCTCACCACCGAAGTAGGCGGCCACCTCTTCCCGTTCGCTGGGCAGGCCGGCGGCCTCGAACAGATCGCCGCGGTAGCACAGGCCCTGCGGCCCGATGTCGAGGCCGGCGCCGATGACCTGACCGTCGGCCGTGGTGCCCTGCTCGTACTTCCAGTCGAGCCAGGAGTCCTTGACGTCTTCGATGCCGTAGTCGCGCAGGTCGACGAACGCGTCGGACACCTCGGCGATCGTGCCGAGCCAGCCCTCCTCGATCGCGACGATGTCGCTGAGCCCGGTGCCTGCGGCGATCTTCGCGTAGGCGTCGTCGCGGGCTGCGCCGCCCCCCTCGAGGTTGGTCGCCTCGATCTTGATGTTCGGATTCTGCTTCATGTACTCGGCGTACTTCGCGTCGACGCCCATGGTGCCGAAGGTCGTGATCGACAGGGTGATCTGGTCGTCACTCGCTTCGGCGCCACCCCCCGTCGAGCATCCGGTGGCGATGAGGGCCACGGCGGCGACGCCGGCGACGGACGCGGCGATCTTGCTTCGTGCTGATTTCACGGTCACTCCCTTGTGTGCGCTTCGGGCGAAGCATGCAAGCGCTCCCATGATTTACGTGGGAGCGCTCCCAGCGGCTTCTGCGTTCACGATACGCCGGGTTTTTGCGACCTGTCAAGAGGTTCATGGGCGCGCTCCCACGGAAGACCCGCAACCGCACGCCGGAACGCCCGGGCCTAGCCGGTGTGCGCGCGGGAGACCTCGCAGGCCTCGTCAGGCTGTGATCGCCAGCCGGCGACGCGCCTCGTCGATGGTCGCCAGCACGTCGATCGAGGTCCGCAGCGGGTGCAGCGGAGACTCGCGAAGCCCGTCATCGATGTGCTGCGCGACGGCCGCGGCCTGCCAGGCCATCCCGTCGCGGTGGGTCAGACCGGAGACGTCGACGAAGCGGCCGCGTGCGTCGCCGTGCTCTGCCGAGAATCCCCCGGGGAAGACGAACGACGGATCGACCTGCAGTCCGCCGTGCGATCCCGAGACGGATGCCGAGCCGGGCGACGTCACCCGGATGCTCGTGCTCAGCAGCGCCTGAGCGCCCGACGCGTAGTCGAGAACGAGCGCGCTCTGCTGATCGACGCCCGAGGCGGTGAGGGTGCCGCGGGCCGTGACCGCGGTGGGCGCCCCCAGCCACAGGTGGCTGAGCCAGACGGGGTAGACGCCGAGGTCGAGCAGTGCGCCCCCGCCCAGCGCCGGATCGAAGAGACGTCCGCCGGCACGCGGGTCGGCGGCGAACCCGAGATCGGCGATGACCAGTCGCGGATCGCCGATGACGCCGTCCTCGTGCAGGTGCAGCATGACATCCGTCTGCGGAAGGAAGCGGGTCCACATCGCCTCCATCGCGAAGACACCGGCCGCGCGGGCAGCGGCGGCGATGTCGCGCGCCTCGTCGGCGGAGACGGCGATCGGCTTCTCGATGAGCACGTGCCTGCCGGCGGCGATCGCATCGAGCGCGAGGCGACGGTGCTCACTGTGCGGCGCCGCGATGTAGACGATCTGCACCTGCTCGTCGTCGTACAGCGCGGCGTAGTCCTCGTGCACGCGGGCGATGCTGTGCCGCCGCGCGATCGACCGATCGTGAGGCGACGGCGATCACCCGCTGGTCGGTGTGCGTGTGCAGGGCATGCACGAAGTCGGTGGCGATGCCGCCGGGCGCGATGACACCCCAGTTCAGAACCGGTCCGCCCCGAAGCGGTGCCGTTCGCGGAGTGGGCATGGTGAGCAGCGGCGCGGTCATGAGTCCCGAACCTAGTGCACGACGACGAGCGGGCTTCCCGGCCGACTCGAGGGGTGGACGGTTTCGAGGTGGTCGGGTATCGTCCTGGGCACGATCGGAGAATTCTCGGATTGCACGGGGGCTGAGCATGAACGTCGAGACGACAGGGGTCCGCAGAACTGCGGTGTACCTCTGGGGCGCGTTCTTCGTGCTCGCGTGGGCGCTTCTCAGCGCGGTGCTCTCCGGCAGCGAGGCTCGAGCGGATGACGAGACCCCGGCGCCCCTGTCAGGACTCACGTCGCTGGTGGGCGACACGCTGGGCGGTGTGGTCGCCCCGGTCGCGAAGGCGGCGACCTCGACCGTCGAGCAGGTGGCCGCTCCGGTCACTTCGACCGTCCAGCAGGTCGTGGAGAAGACGACGACGACCGTGGCCTCGGTTCCGGTCGTCGGCGCGCCCGCGGCGCAGGTGATCGCGCAGACCGGCGACACCGTGTCGACCGTGACGAAGACCGTCGAGGACGTCGCGGCGTCCGCTCCGGTCAGTGCGATCGTCACCCCGGTGACGGATGCTGTCCGCAGCGTCCCCGTGGTGGGTTCGGTCGTCGACGGACTCGGCGCGACCGACCTCGTGGACGAGGTGGCGACGGGCGTCGACAGCGTTCTCGAGATCGTTCCGCCTGTGATCGGCACCACGGTCGACCCCGTCGTCGGCGGGCTTCAGCCGGGCATCCCGAGCACCGACGATGCCGTGGTTCCCGACCTCGAGGTCCCGCTCGATGCCGACGGCTCCCCGGCGGATCCCGGCGCGGACAGCGGGTCGGGGTGGGCTGTCGAGCCTGCGTCGGTCGTCGCCGTGACGCCTGTGGCGCAGCCGTCGGCATCCGCCCTGCCCGCCGTGATGCGGGATGCCGGTGCGATACTCCCTCGTGATTCCCACGCTCAGCCGACCGTTCCGTCGGGAGAGCAGCCCGGTGCGCCCTCGAGCTCTCCCGGCGTCGCCGCTCCGACCTGCGCCGCCGGCGGCAGCGGGCCTGCGCCCGGTACGAGTTCCGACCGCCCTCCCTCCGCACGTCTCGATCTCGGGGCGTCTTCCCGGACGGGCATCCCCGTGGATGCTGCTCTGCCGGATTCTCCGGCGGGCAGCACCGACGTCTCTCCTGACTGACGAGAGGGCAGCCGATTCTGCATCGGCACGCCCGGATCACACGACCGTGTGATCTTCCTCTCGCACAGATCAGGAGTAATTCTCATGCGCACTATCGTCAAGCACGCCTTGTGGGGCGCGCTCATCGCCGGCGGCGTCTCGCTGCTCGGCGCCACGGCCGCGAACGCGGCCGAAACGAATGGGGAGGACGGTCTTCTCTCGGGGACGCAGATCCTCGCACCGGTCACCGCGCCGGTCGACGTGGTCGGGAACGCCGTATCGCTGCTCGGCGACGCGGCCGCCGGCTCGATGCCGGAAGCCGCGCCCGCGGCTCAGGCACCGGCTCCCGCTGCGGCTCCCGCGGCTCCCGCTGCTCCCGCTGAGACCAGCGGCGACAACGGCGTGGTCTCGGGCACTCAGGCGCTCATCGACGTGGCCGCACCGGTGACCGTGTCGGGGAACGCCGTGAGCTTCCTGGGCTCGTCCTCCGCTCAGTCGGATGCCGCAACGCCCGCAGGCGCACCTGCACCTGCACCTGCGGCGGTCAGCACGTCGGGGTCGGACGGGATCCTGTCGGGCACGCAGGGCCTCGTCTCGGTGACGGCACCCATCACGGTGACCGGCAACGGCATCTCCGTGCTCGGGGACGCCACCGGCGCCCAGGGATCGGACACCGCCTCGGAGCCCGCTTCGGCGCCGGTGACCGACGCCACCACGAGCGGAGACGACGGGATCGTCAGCGGCACGCAGGTGGTCGCACCCATCACCGCACCCATCACGATCGGCGGCAACGGCATCTCCCTGATCGGCGACGCCACGGCTGCAGACGGAACCACGGGCACATCGGCACCCACCGAGGCACCCGCGACCGACGCCACCACGAGCGGAGCCGACGGGATCCTCGGCGGCACGCAGGTGCTCGCACCCATCACCGCACCCATCACGGTGACCGGCAACGGCATCTCCGTCCTCGGCGACACCACGGCAGCCCAGGGATCGGACAGCATTCCGACGACCGGTGCGCCCGCAGCCGACCCCACCACAGATGGAAGCGGTGGGATCCTCGGCGGCACGCAGGTGCTGCTTCCGATCACCGCGCCCATCACGATCGGCGGCAACGGCATCTCTCTGATCGGCGACAGCACGGTGGAGGTCCCGGGAACCACTCCCGGCGACACCGATGCCGGTACCGACCCCGGTACTGATCCCGGGACTGACCCGGGAACCGATCCGGGGACCGAGCCGGGCACCGATCCCGGCACCGACACGGGCACTGACCCGGGGACCGTCCCCGGCACCGACCAGGGAAGCGAGCCCGGCGCCGACCAGGCGACGGATGCCGGCATCGTCCCCGCGGCCCTCGTGACGTCGCCGCGCGCTGCGTCCGTGATCCCCGCCGCGAGCGGCACCCGGGCGCTGGCCATGACCGGTGGTGGTGAGATGGCCCCGGCCCTTGCCCTGCTGGCCGGTCTGATGCTGTTCATCGGTGGCGCGCTGGTCCGACGCGCCCGCGCAGCGGCCTGACAACAGCCGGTGCGGCGGATGCGACATGACAGCGCATCCGCCGCACCGGCATGCCCACCGGCATCCGTCGACCGGCATCCGACGCTCCGACGCTCCGACGCTCCGACGGTGCGGGGTCGAAAACGCACGCGAGCGCCCGCGGAAGCGTACGTATTCGACCTCGCACCACCCGACAGGGGCGAACTCATCGGGCGCGCATGCAGAAGGCCCCCGGCATCCGGAGATGGCGGGGGCCTGCTGGTTCAGCGAGATTACTTCGCGGCGGTGACCTGAAGGGTGATCACGGCGGTGACGTCGTCGTGCAGACGAACCGTCGCCTCGTGCTCGCCCGTCGTCTTGATCGGCGAGGTGAAGTGCACCTTGCGCTTGTCGATCGAGCCGAGGCCCTCAGCGGCGACGGCGTCGGCCACGTCGGCCGTCTTCACCGAGCCGAACAGGCGACCCTCGGCGCCGGCCTTGACGGCCAGACGCACCTTGGTGCCCTCGAGCTTGTTCTTGAGTGCGGTCGCCTCGTCGAGGTCGTGGATCTGGCGGGCCTTGCGGGCTGCCTGGATCGATTCGACCTGCTTCTGGCCACCACGGGTCCACGCCACGGCGTAGCCCTTGGGGACGAGGTAGTTGCGGGCGTACCCGTTCTTGACCTCGATGACGTCTCCGGCGCTACCCAGCCCGGCGACCTCGTTCGTGAGAATCAGCTTTGCCATGTCCGTACCCCTCAGCGGCCAGCGCCGGCGTAGGGCAGGAGAGCCATCTCGCGAGCGTTCTTGATCGCCTTGGCGATCAGACGCTGCTCCTGCACGGAGACACCGGTGATACGACGGGCACGGATCTTGCCGCGCTCCGAGATGAACTTGCGAAGCGTCGCGACATCCTTGTAGTCGATGACGCCAACGCGGATGGACTTCGCGGGAGCGGTGGGCTTGCCACCCTTCCGCGGCTTGCGGCGATCGCCGCTCGACTTTCCAGCCATGTTTCTTCCTTAAGAGATGATCGGATGCCCGAGCCCTTCGACAGGCTCAGGGACCCGGAATTCAGAACGGGGTGTCGTCGCCGAAGCTGCCCGGAGTGCTCCAGGCGTCAGCGCTCGAGGAACCGGGGGTCGACCACGGCTCGTCCGAGACCTGCTGCTGCTGCGGACGCGACTGTCCACCGCCACCGTTGGATGCGGCCCGCGTGACCTGTGCCGTCGCGTATCGCAGCGACGGACCGATCTCGTCAACCTCCAGCTCGATCGAGGTGCGCTGGTTGCCTTCGCGGTCCTGGTAGGAGCGCTGACGCAGACGGCCCTGCGCGATGACGCGCATGCCCTTCGTCAGGGAACCTGCCACGTGCTCGGCGAACTCGCGCCACACCGACGCGCGGAGGAACAGAGCTTCGCCGTCCTTCCACTCGTTGGCCTGACGGTCGAACGTGCGCGGGGTCGAGGCGATGGTGAAGTTCGCCACCGGCAGTCCGTTCTGCGTGTAACGCAGCTCGGGGTCTGCGGTGAGGTTGCCCACCACGGTGATGACGGTTTCGCCGGCCATGAGCGTCAGGCCTTGGCTTCGGCAGGCTCAGCCCGGCGCGCGGCCGTCTTGGGCTTGCGAGCAGCCTTGTCGGCGGCGCGCTTGGCCTCGGCGGCGACCATGGCCTGTGCCTCTTCGGCACGCAGAACCTTGGTGCGGAACACGAGCTCGCTCAGCTTCAGCTGACGGTCGAGCTCGACCGTGGCCTCGCTGGTGGCGGTGAAGTTGACGACGGCGTAGATGCCCTCGTTCTTCTTGTTGATCTCGTAGGCGAAACGACGCTTGCCCCAGATGTCGACCTTGTCAATCGAGCCACCATCGTTGGTGATGACCTTCAGGAACTTGTCGAGGTTGGGGGCAACCTGGCGCTCGTCCAGCTCGGGGGTCAGAATGACCATGAGCTCGTACTGGTGCGTCACTTACCCACCTCCTTCGGACTAGAACGGCTCCCGGGACTTTCCCGGAAGCAGGAGGGTGTGTAGCACGTCGTCTGTCGCGGCTTCCCGAATGGATGCCGACGGGCAGACAACCACAACAGTCTACCGGATCGATGACGATGCCCCGGACCGGTCGCCGATCGGCTGCTTCAGCGCCTGCTTCATCGCCGGCTTCATCGACGGCGACATCGACGGCGACCAGGGGACGGGTAGCGTTCAGGTATGGAGTGGATCGCCGAGCGAGCGGAGGGTCGATGACGGCTCCTGCACCACAGCAGCACCCGTTCGAGACCAGGCCGTTGACAGAACCCGTCGACCCCCGAGCGGTGAACGAGTTCTGGCGTGCGGTCAAAGCGCAGAACCCGACATCCGGGACGCAGATCGTCATCGGTGTGATCTTCGCGGTGGTCTTCGGCCTGGTGTTCCTGCCGGTCATCGGCTTCGCGCTGTTCGGAATGATCTCGGGCCTGGCGTCGGGAGACCCCGGCGTCGGCGCGCTGTTCTCACTGCCGGCGCTGATCCCTGTGGTGCTCGCTGCGGTGGGCATCCCGCTGTTCATCGTCTCCCGTCGCCGCACGCGCGAGAGCACCTACCGGATCGCCCGGTTCGCCGAAGCCAACGCGATGACCTTCCGCCCGTTCGTGGCCGACCCGCCGCTTCCCGGCATGATCTTCCATCGAGGCGACGCACGGATGGCCTCGCAGCTCGTGCGCGGCCACCATCCGCGCTTCGTCGAATTCGGCAACTACACGTACACCACCGGTTCCGGGAAGAACAAGACCACGCACAGCTGGGGCTACGTCGCGGTGAAGCTCGACGTGCCGCTGCCCAACATCGTGCTCGACGCGCTGGGCAACAACTCCCTCGGCTCGAACCTGCCGTCCACCTTCTCGAAAGACCAGAGGCTCTCGCTCGAGGGGGACTTCGACCAGCACTTCACGCTGTACTGCCCGAGCGGATACGAAGCCGACGCCCTCTACCTCTTCACCCCCGACATCATGGCCAGGTTCATCGATCACGCGGCGCAGCTCGACGTGGAGATCGTCGACGACTGGATGTTCCTGTACATGCGCCGACCCGCCTCGACCACGGACGTGAGCACCTGGGCATGGCTGTTCGGCACGGTCGGTGCGCTGATGACGAAGTTCGACCAGTGGGCCCGCTGGCGCGATGACCGTCTGCGGTTCGCGCAGGGGGCGCCGGCGCAGCATCCGTCTGCCCAGACACCCGCGGCCGCGGGGCCGCACCACCCGCCGATGCCCCCGACGGCGCTGCCCTTCGCGCCGCCGGCCGGCATGCTGCGGCCACCACCCGGTGTCGCCCCTCAGGGTCGACGCCTGCGCACCGGCTTCTCGTGGGTGACGGTGGTGGTCATCGTCCTCATCGTCGGCGTCGCGATGCTGCCGCAGCTGTTCGGGCTGCTGTCGCTCCTCTTCATCCGCTGAGTCCGGGGCGCGCTGCCCGGGGTGGTCCCGTATGGCCGCCTCCACACGCCCGACGCGGCCACATGGGCCCACCCACGGGCCGGATGCTATGCCGGCGCCAACCCGAAGTACTCGAGCTCGGCGGCGTTCAGCATCCGGGATCTGATCAGGAACCGCATGCCGGTGGGGCCCTCGACACTGAACCCCGCACCGCGGCCCGGCACGACGTCGATCGTGAGGTGCGTGTACTTCCAGTACTCGAACTGCGACTCCGACATGAACACCTCGATCGGGTCGAGACCGTCGACCTCGAGCCGGCCCAGCAGCACGTCGCTGGGGCCGGTGATGAACATGCCGACCGGGTAGCACATGGGTGACGAGCCGTCGCAGCATCCGCCCGACTGATGGAACATCAGGGGTCCGTGCTGCGTCGTCAGCTCACGCAACAGCTCGGCGGCCGCATCCGATACATCCACCCGTTGGTATCTGCCGATACTCACCATCATCCGCTCCTCTCGAATCCGTCGGTCTCGGGCGGACGTCACGCGACGCCCGCCCGAGACCGTGGATGCCGATCAGAAGAAGCCCATCGGCCCTTCCGCGTACGACACGAGCAGATTCTTGGTCTGCTGGTAGTGATCGAGCATCATCTTGTGGTTCTCGCGACCGACGCCCGACTGCTTGTACCCGCCGAACGCGGCGTGCGCCGGGTACTGGTGGTACGTGTTCGTCCACACGCGACCCGCCTCGATGGCGCGTCCGGCGCGGTACGCGGTGTCTCCGCTGCGGCTCCAGACACCGGCGCCCAGGCCGTACAGCGTGTCGTTGGCGATCGAGATCGCGTCGTCGAAGTCGCTGAAGCTCGTGACCGACAGCACCGGACCGAAGATCTCCTCCTGGAAGATGCGCATGTCGTTCGTTCCCTCGAAGACCGTCGGCGCGACGTAGAAGCCCTCGCTGAGGTCGCCGCCGAGGTCGACCCGCTCGCCGCCGGTGAGCAGCTTCGCGCCCTCCTGCTTGCCGATGTCGATGTAGCTGAGGATCTTCTCGAGCTGGTCGTTCGACGCCTGAGCGCCGATCATCGTGGCGGGATCGAGCGGGTTGCCCTGCACGACCTTGCCGACACGTTCGAGCCCGTCGGCGAGGAATCCGTCGTAGATCGAGCGCTGGATGAGCGCGCGCGACGGACAGGTGCAGACCTCGCCCTGATTGAGCGCGAACATCGTGAATCCCTCGAGCGCCTTGTCGTAGTACGGGTCTTCGGCGCGGGCGACATCCTCGAAGAAGACGTTCGGCGACTTGCCGCCGAGCTCGAGGGTGACGGGGATGAGGTTCTGCGACGCGTACTGCATGATCAGCCGGCCCGTCGTGGTCTCACCGGTGAACGCGACCTTGCGGATGCGCTTGTGCTGAGCGAGCGGTGCGCCGGCCTCGATGCCGAACCCGTTGACGATGTTCACGACACCTGCGGGCAGCAGATCGCCGATGATCTCGAACAGGAACAGCAGCGACGCCGGAGTCTGCTCGGCCGGCTTGATGACCACGCAGTTGCCGGCGGCGAGAGCGGGGGCGAGCTTCCACGTGGCCATGAGGATCGGGAAGTTCCACGGGATGATCTGGCCGACGACTCCCAGCGGCTCGTGGAAGTGGTACGCGACGGTGTTCTCGTCGAGCTGGCTGATGCCGCCCTCCTGCCCGCGCAGCACGCCCGCGAAGTAGCGGAAGTGGTCGATCGCGAGCGGGATGTCGGCGGCGAGCGTCTCACGCACCGGCTTGCCGTTCTCCCACGTCTCGGCGACCGCGATCATCTCGAGGTTCTCCTCGATGCGGTCGGCGATCCTGTTGAGGATCACGGAGCGCTCGGCGGGCGAGGTGCGCCTCCACGACTCGAACGCCTTCCAGGCGACATCCACCGCGCGGTCGACGTCTTCCGCCGTGCCGCGGGCGACCTCGGTGAACGGCTTGCCGTTGACGGGGCTGATGTTCTCGAAGTACTGGCCCTTGGCCGGTTCGACGAACTCGCCGCCGATGTAGTGGCCGTAGCGGGCACGGTAGTTCGCGACCGCGCCGGGCTGGCCGGGGGCGGCGTAGGCGGTGGACACGTCTTCTTCGACGATGGTCATCGGTGACTCCTTCGACGGGCCGCGGCCTCGATGCTGCGCGGCTGTTGGATACGAAGGTAGGTCGCCGGACGTTGCACCCGGGTGCGCAACGTTGCAGTCGGTTGCGGCGGACCCTTCCGGCTTTCGAATCGCTCAACTGGCCGGAACGGGCGGCCGGCAGCGACAAGGTGAGCGATTCGAACGGATGTGGGTCACCCGGCGTCGAGACGCTCGATCCGCGCGACCAGGCCTGCACGTCGCGGCGAGCGGGCCGGCAGCATCTCGAGGCACAGCCGCAGCGCCTCGGCGTCGTTCTGCCCCTCGGGGATCTCCCCGTAGGCGAGGAGCACGTCGAGGCTGGCCTCGGTGACCATCGCCTCGTGCAGCGCCGCGCGCACGGTGTCGCGGAACTCCTCGACGCCGGGAGCCGTCGATTCGGGCAGCACCGCGCCGGTGTAGGCACTCAGGGCCACCCGGTGCGCCCCTCGGTCGAGGAGCGAGAGCACGTTCTGCGCGTCGGTCTCGAGCGGTGCCGTGAGCCGGTAGGGGCGTGACTGGGGCACGAGATCGGGTGAGACGCGCTCGAGGATCTTGCGCAGCCGCACCATCTCCGGCCGCAGCGTGTCGGCCGTCGCGGAGTCGCCGTAGACGAGCTCGGTGAGCCGTTCAGCCGAGAGCCCGTGGCGGTGCACGGCCAGCATGAGCAGGATCTCGGCGTGCCGCGCGCTGAGCTCCACGACCGTCTCGCCGTCATCGGCCATCAGCTCGAGCCGCGCGCGATCGCGGGCCAGCACCTGCAGCCGGGCGCGCCCGGTGGAGCGACGCACTCGCCCGGACGATCGCCCCGCCCCGCTGCGCCCCGCCCCGCTGCGCGCCCGCAGCCGGGCGACGAGCAGTTCGGATTCGACGGCTCGAGCCGTGGCATCCACCAGCATCCGCGCCTGCGGCGTGACCGCCTCCGCCCCACCCGTGACGTCGATCACACCGAGGACGCGCCGCGTCTCGGGGTCGAATACGGGCGCGGCCGTGCACGACCAGGGCTGCACGAGGCGGTTGTAGTGCTCGGCGTGGTGGATCTGCACCGACTCGCCGAGGGCGAGGGCGGTGCCAGGGGCCGAGGTGCCGACCATCTGCTCCGACCAGTTGGCGCCCTCGACGAATCCCATCTCGCCCGACAGCAGGCGCTGGCGCAGATCTCCCTCCACCCACAGCAGGCGCCCGGCGTGATCGCCGACGGCGACGACGACGCCGGAGTCCTCCGCGCTGCCTGGCAGCAGCAGCGAGCGGATGAGATCCATCACCGAGGCGAGCGGATGCCCGGAACGATACGCTTCCAGCGTCTCCTGACCGAGTTCCAGGGGCGGCCGGCCCTCGGCGCCCACGCGGCTCTGCCAGGCGCGCTCCCATGAGGCGCGCACCAGCGGTCGCACCTGCTGCAGGCGGGTGTCGTCGAGGTTGCCGGCGACGAGCTCCTCGTGCGCGCGCTCGATCAGAAGTCGCGACACCTCAGGGAAGGCATCGCGCGATGACGACCACGGTGAAGGCATGGACGCTCCGATCAGCGCTGACGGGTGTGCCCAGTGTAGATCGGATGCCCGGCGATCACACCCCTCGGTTGGCCCCGCGCGTGCACCATCGGACCCGGCTCGCGCACAGCGATATTCCCGGCCGGCCGGGGTTCCGGCGGGCCCGCCGATAGGGGATGCTGAAGACGCACACGGTCGCGATCGCCGCCGTGGTCTCACACGAAGGGGTAGCACGATGAAGGCCATCCAGTACCGCACGATCGGACAGGGACCAGAGCTGGTCGAGATCGAGACTCCCGAGCCCGGGCCGGGTCAGATACGCGTCAAGGTCACGGCCGCGGGCCTCTGCCATTCCGACTGGTTCGTGATGGGCCTGCCGGCCGAGCAGTACATCTACGGTCTGCCGCTCACGCTGGGGCACGAGGGGGTCGGCATCGCGGACAAGCTCGGCGACGGCGTGGAGGGCATCGAGCTCGGCGCCTCCTATGCCATCTACGGACCGTGGGGATGCGGGCAGTGTCACGCCTGCGCGCGCGGCGCAGAGAACTACTGCACGCGAGCTGCGGAGCTCGGCATCCAGCCTCCCGGGCTCGGCTCCCCGGGCGCGATGGCCGAGTACGTGATCATCGACGATGCCCGCCATCTCGTCCCGATCGGCGACATGGACCCGGTCGAGACCGTGTCGCTGACCGACGCGGGACTCACCCCGTACCACGCGATCATGTCGTCGAAGGACAAGCTCGTCGCCGGCACGACCGCCGTGGTCATCGGCACCGGCGGTCTGGGACACGTGGGCATCCAGGTGCTGCGCGCGGTCACCTCGGCGACCGTCATCGCCCTCGACATCGCCGACGAGAAGCTGGCGCTGGCTCGCGACGTCGGAGCCCATCACGCCCTGATGTCCGACGACTCGGCCGTCGACGAGATCCGGCGGCTCACGAACGGGCGAGGCGCCGAGGCGGTGTTCGACTTCACCGGCGTGCAGCCGACTCTCGACATCGCGCGCCAGGTCGTCGCCGTCGACGGCGACATCCAGATCGTCGGGATCGGTGGCGGGCTGCTGCCCACCGGGTTCTTCTCCACCCCCTTCGGCGCGTCGGTGCGGGCCCCGTACTGGGGCACGCGCAGCGAGCTGATGGAGGTGCTGTCCCTCGCGCAGACCGGTTCGGTGGGCGTGCACGTCGAGCGCTACTCGATGGAGCAGGCCGTGGACGCGTACACGCGACTGCACGACGGCAAGGTGCAGGGTCGCGCGGTGGTCGTGCCCTGACACCCGTGCGGTCCGGATGCCGCGCAGCTCAGCCGCGCGCGGCCCACCATTCGCGCAGACGCTGCTCCGCGGCATCCGGGCCGATCACACCCTCATCCAGCCGCACCTCGAGCAGGAAGCGGTACGCGTCGCCGACCTCGCGCCCCGGGGTGATGCCCAGGATCTGCTGGATCTGGTTGCCGTCGAGCTCGGGACGGATGCTGTCGAGCTCCTCCTGCTCGCGCAGCTCGACGATGCGCCGCTCGATGTCGTCGTAGGCGGAGGCCAGGCGAGCGGCCTTGCGCCGGTTGCGGGTGGTCACGTCGGCGCGCACGAGGATGTGCAGGCGCTCGACGACGTCGCCGGCGTCGCGGACGTATCGCCGCACGGCGGAATCGGTCCAGGCGCCCTCGGCGTAGCCGAAGAAGCGCAGGTGCAGCTCGATCAGCTTGGCGACCGCATCGGTCGTGGCGCTGTCGAAGCGCAGGGCCTGCAGGCGCTTTCGCGCCATGCGCGCACCGACCACGTCGTGATGGTGGAAGGTGACCCCTCCGCCGTTCTCGAGCTTGCGGGTGCGCGGCTTGCCGATGTCGTGCAGCAGAGCGGCCAGGCGCAGCGGCACGTCGGCTGCGGCGCCCGGGTTGCGGGACTTCTCGAGCTCGATCGCCTGACGCACCACGGTCAGCGAGTGCTCGTAGACGTCCTTGTGGTGGTGGTGCTCGTCGACCTCGAGTCGCAGCGCACTCACCTCGGGCAGGAACTCCTCGATCAGTCCGCTCTCGACCAGCACCCGGATGCCGCGGACCGGGTCGTCGGTCTGCATGAGCCGCACGAGTTCGCCCTGCACGCGCTCGGGGCTGACGATCGTCAGCGTCTCGCGCAGCTTCTCGACGGCGGCGAAGGTGGCATCCTCGATCGAGAAGCCGAGCTGGGCGCTGAAGCGCGCCGCCCGCAGCATCCGCAGCGGGTCGTCGCCGAAGCTGATCGCCGGGTCGATCGGCGTGCGCAGGATGCCAGAGACGAGGTCCTCGACGCCGCTCGTCGGATCGATCAGCTTGACCGCCGGAACCTGCAGCGCCATGGCGTTGACGGTGAAGTCGCGCCGCAGCAGGTCTCCGTCGATGGTGTCGCCGAACTCGACGACCGGCTTACGGGTGACGCCGTCGTAGCTGTCGGCACGGTACGTGGTGATCTCGACCTGCTCGCCCTGCACCCGCGCGCCGATGGTGCCGAAGGCGCGGCCGATGTCCCACTGGGTGCTGGAGATCGGGGTGACGATCCGGAGGATGTCGTCGGGGCGTGCGTTCGTCGTGAAGTCGAGGTCGTGCGTCTCGCGGCCGAGCAGCGCGTCGCGCACCGGACCGCCGACGACGGCGAGGTCGAAGCCCGCATCCGCGAAAACGGTCGCGAGGGTGCTGACGACGGGGTTCGCGGCGAGCGCGCCGAGTCGGGACAGGCCCTCGGCCATATTGAGCATGGATTCAAGGGTACCGGCGCCGCGCGCGCTCACCGGTTCCGCACGCGCCCGAGACGCGGACGGCGGTCAGCGAATCGGGTCGCCCTGCACCGGCCCCTCGGTGTTCGGCTTCCAGCCCAGCGCGGGGGCGACGTGCTCGGCGAAGGCCTGCAGCACGTGCAGGTTGTACTCCGGGCCGAGCTGATTCGGGATGGTGAGCATGAGCGTGTCCGCCGCCATCACGGCCTCGTCGGCCTTCAGCTGCTCGATCAGCTCGTCGGGCTCGGCCGCGTACGTCTTGCCGAACGTGGAGCGGTAGCCGTCGATGATGCCGACCTGGTCGCTGTTCTCGCGGGAGCGCAGACCGAAGTACGCCCGGTCGCGGTCGCTGACCAGCGGGAACACGCTGCGGCTCACCGACACCCGTGGTGCGCCGGTGTGGCCGGCATCCCGGTATGCGGCACGGAACAGGTCGATCTGCTCGCGCTGCAGCTCGTGGAACGGCTGGCCGGTCGCCTCGGTGAGCAGGGTCGAGCTCATCATGTTCAGGCCCATCCGCCCGGTGGCCTCGGCCGTCGCCCGCGAGCCGGCGCCCCACCAGATGTGCTCCCGCAGGGTGGGCGACTGCGGCTCGATGGCGAGGTAGTGACCTGCTCCGACCATGCGCGGGTCGCCCGGAGCGATGCGCTCGCCGTCGATCACCTTGAGGAAGAGGTCGAACTTCTCCCGCGCCAGCACGCTGCCGCGCTCGGTGTCCTCCTCATCGCGGAAGCCGAAGGTCTCGTAACCGCGCAGTGCCGTCTCGGGTGACCCGCGGCTCACACCGAGGGCGATGCGGCCGTCGGCGATGAGGTCGAGCGCGGCGGCCTCCTCGGCGAACTGGAACGGGTTCTCGTAGCGCATGTCGATCACACCGGTGCCGACCTCGATGCGCTTGGTGCGCGCGGCCATGGCCGACAGCAGCGGCATGGGCGAGGCCGCCTGGCGCGCCCAGTGGTGCACGCGCACGTAGGCGCCGTTGACGCCCATCTCATCGGCGCCCTCGGCGATCTCGATCGTCTGGCGCAGCATGTCGCCGGCGGTGCGGGTCAGGGAGCCGGGCACGTCTGCGTAGTGCCCGAAGGAGAGGAAGCCGAATGCCTTCATGTCGTATGCAAACGCATGAAAGACGGCGGCTATTCCCCCGCGGGAAGCAGCAGCCCGTCGATCACCAGGCGGCGGATGCGCGGCTCGATGTCGGCCCAGAGATCGGCGAGCGGCACGTCGAACAGATCGGAGAGCGCGGCCACGATCTGCCCCACGGTCAGCTCGCCGTCGCACGCTCCGACGAAACCGGCGAGCGCGCTGTCGACGCCGATCGTGCGCGCGAATCCGCCGCCCTGGCGCAGCTCGATGACGCTCGGGTCGTCCTCCCCTGGCATGAGGTGCCGCGCCTCGGTCACGTCGGGCGCGACGATCAGGCGGTCCGGGATGCCGTCGGCCAGCGCGTCGTGTGCGGCGAGACCCGCCCCGAGCGCGCGGCCCAGGTTCGACACGGGCTGCGAGATGCTCTCGAAGCGGCGGAGCACGGCGGCACCCGGCGCCGGACGGCGCAGCAGGATGTACCCGAAGCCGACCGCCGTCACGCCGCGGTCGGCGAAGTCGTCGAGCCAGGCGGTGAGCAGGCGGGTGAAGTCGGCATCGCGCGGCAGCGCGCCCCCATCGCGGATCCACAGTTCGGCGTATCCGAGCGGCGTGAGCTCTTCGCGCTGGATCACCCACGCATCGAGATCGTCGTCGACCCACGAGCGCACACGGTCCAGCCCCCGCGCACCGGCGCGGGACTCCCAGTTGCCGAGCAGCTGCGCGATGCCGCCGGGGGCGAGATGCGCGGGCGCGCGGCGCAGGAACTCCTCGACGAGGGCATCCCCGACCAGGCCGCCGTCACGGTACTCGTACTCGGGCACCCCGGTCGCGCGCGGCGTGATCACGAACGGCGGATTCGACACGACCAGGTCGAACCTCTCCCCCGCCACCGGCTCGAAGAGACTGCCGAGGCGGAACTCGATGTTGTGCACGCCGTTGAGCTGCGCGTTCAGCTCGGCGTAGGCGAGAGCGCGTGCCGAGATGTCGGTGGCCACCACCCGCACCGCGTGCCGCGACACCAGCAGAGCCTGGATGCCGCATCCGGTGCCCAAGTCGAGCGCCCGCTCGACGGGCACGGGGATGATCAGCTCGCCCAGCGTGCGCGACGCACCGCCGACGCCGAGCACGTGATCGGCGGGCAGTGCCGTGCCGAGGGCGATCTCGTCGAGGTCGCTGGCGATCCACCACTCGCCCACCCCGTCGGCATCGACGAACGACTGGGGGCGGATGAGGGCCTCGGGGTGCACGCTCTCACCGTCGACGCGGACGAGGCCCAACGCGACCGCTCCTGCCACGCCCACCCCGGGCAGCGCGCGCTCGACGGCGTGCTGCGGCTGCGGCATCCCGAGCACCCACAGTCGGCCCAGCGTGGGAAGCACGTCGTCGCGGGAGTCCAGTGCGCGCAGGATCGGCTCCCGCAGCCCGCGGCCGAGCGCGTCGTCGGCTTCCTCGCCCCACAGCGACCGCAGCGGCTCGGAGCGGAAGTCGGCTGCGTCCAGGTCCGCGGCGAGCGCCCGTGACAGAGAGGAGTCGGGGCGGGGCTGGGCGCGTTCGGGCACGGCGGTCACTCTACGCGCCTTCAGGGTTCCCATGCCGGTGCGGCCTAGAATCGGGGGCGTCGTCGGTGCTGGCATCCGGCGACCCGCAATCATGATCTCGACACTCCATCGCGAAGGCAGACGCCCGCGCGCGCGGCGGCTGCTGGGCCGCCTCGCCGCGGCACTCGTCGTCGGCTCCCTCGGCCTCTCCGTCGCACCCGCCCCGGCCGCCGCCGAGGATGCCGAGCAGCCGGCCGAGTCGGCCGTGGAGATGTTCCTCTCGGTCGGCGACACCGGCCAGGTCGCGCCCGGCACGCCCCTGCTCGGCAGCGTGACGATCGAGAACCCCACCGACGGCGACCTCACCGCGGGCAGCGTCAGCGTCGAGCTGAACACCACGGCCCTCGCCGACGGCGCCGCGCTCGATGCCTGGCTCGACGGCGACGCCGTCGGCGGCGCCTTCCGCACCGTCGCGGTCGAGAGCTCACCCGCGGTCGGCGACGGATCTGCCGAGACGATCGACCTGACCGTCGAGCCCACCGCGCTGGGCGAGCTGGCCCCCGGTGTCTATCCGCTCAAGGCTCGACTCACGGGCACGATCACCACTGATGCGGGCGCGAAGAGCATGCCGTTGAGCGTCACGGCCGGATCGGTGCTGGTCGTCCCGGCGCCCTCCGACGCGCGCACGGCCGTGATCGTGCCGGTCACGGCGACACCCGAGAACGGCGCCCTGCTCACCGCCGACGAGCTGACGACGCTCACCTCCGACGGCGGATCGCTCGCCGAACTGATCGACGCCGTCTCGGGCACCAGCGCGATCCTGGCGATCGACCCGGCGATCCCCGCATCGATCCGCGTGCTCGGCGACCGCGCTCCCGCGAGCTCCACCCAGTGGCTGGACCGGTTCGAGGCGCTGCCGAACGACATGTTCACCCTGCAGTTCGGCGACGCGGATGCCACGGTCCAGGCCCAGGCCGGTCGCTCAGAGCTGCTGGGGACCCCGGACCTGACCCCGCTTCTCGACCCCGCGGACTTCCCCGCCGTGGATCCGAAGCTGGAGCCGACATCGGAGCCCACCCCCACTCCCCTCCCGACGGCGGAGCCCGACCTGCCCGAGAGCGGCGAGCTGACGGCCGTGCGCGGTGCCCAGGGCAGCATCCTCTGGCCGCGTCCGTCGGTGACCGGGCAGGATCTCGCCGCGTTCGCCACGTACCTCGGCGACAAGACGACGACGATCCTGCCCTCCACGTCCGTGCAGAACGATGCGGCCGTGCACAGCGCGGTCGACGCACACGACCTGCTGATCACCGATGCGGCGGCATCCGCTCGGCTGTCCGCCGCCGTCGAGCGCACCGATTCCGCCTCCGCGGACGCCGAGATGGCCGCGGCCGCCGGGCACCTCTTCTTCGCCGAGCAGCGCAGCGCGCTCACGGCTGTCGCGCTGGAGCGATCCGAGACCCGCTCCGCCGAGGCGCTGCGCACGGCCCTCGTCTCGTTCGCCACCCCGGGCGCGACGCTGAGCACGCTGCGCGCGGGGGAACCGGCATCCGTCTCGCTCGCCGACACGACGCCGGGCGCGCGCGTCGGCGAGCTGAACAGCATGATGGCCGCCGCAGACCGGCTCACCGCGTTTGCGACGATCCTCGAGGAGCCGGCCGTCCTGCTCGTGCCGGACCGCATCCGCATGCTCAGAGTGATCGGGGTCGGCCTCGACGACGAGGAGTTCACGGAGCGTGCGGCCGCCCACGCCGCGCGCGTGACGACGACCCTCACGTCGGTGAACGTCGTGCAGCCGAAACCCGTGCAGCTGTTCACCTCGGCGGCACCGCTGCCGGTCTGGGTGCGCAACGACCTGCCGTGGCCGGTCTCGGTCACCCTGTACAGCACGCCGTCCGACAACCGTCTCGACATCCAGCCGGCGACCGAGGTGACCGCGCTCGCCTCGAGCTCGACGCGCGTCGACGTGCCGATCGAGGCGCGCGTCGCAAGTGGCCGCGTCGACGTGAGCTTCTGGCTCGAAAGCCCGACGGGCGTGCCCATCGGGCAGCCGGAGGTCGCCGACGTCACGCTGCGCGCTGACTGGGAGGGCATCGGCCTCGGCATCCTCGGCGGCGTGATCGTCGTGCTGCTGATCCTCGGGAGCGTGCGGATGGTGCGTCGGCGCAGAGCGGATGCCCGGCACCGAACCCAGGGGCCGAACGGGTCCGCAGAAGGAGAGCAGTGACAAGTCTCGGCCGCGCCAGCGCCATTCTCGGTGCAGGGACGCTGATCTCGCGCATCACCGGTCTCGTCCGCACGATCGTGCTCGTCGCCGCGATCGGCACGATCGGTCAGGCGGGCGATGCCTTCGGGGTCGCGAACCAGCTGCCCAACAACGTGTTCACGATCATCCAGACGGGCATCCTCACCGCGGTGATCATCCCGCAGATCGTGAAGTCCGCCAGCCACGCCGACGGCGGTGAGGGCTACATATCCAAGCTGTTCACCCTCGGCACGGTCGTCTTCCTCGGCGCGACGGCCGCGGCGATGCTCGCCGCCCCCTGGCTCGTCGGGCTGTACGCCTCGAACGGATTCAGCCCCGACCAGCTGGCCCTCGGCACCGCCTTCGCGTACTGGTGCCTGCCGCAGATCTTCTTCTACGGCCTGTACGCCCTGATCGGCGAGACTCTCAACGCCAAGCGCGTCTTCGGGCCGTACACGTGGACCCCCGTCGCGAACAACATCATCTCCATCGCGGGCTTCCTCGTCTTCATCGCGCTGTTCGGCGGCAATCAGAGCCGCGTCGACGTCTGGGATCCGACCATGATCGCCGTGCTCGGCGGCACCGCGACGCTCGGCATCACGGTGCAGGCCCTGCTGCTGCTCTTCGCCTGGCGACGCACCGGGCTGCGCCTGCGCCCCGACTTCCGGTGGAAGGGCGTCGGCCTCGGGCAGGTCGGCACGCTCGCCGGGTGGACCTTCCTCATGGTGATCGCCGGCCAGATCGCCGGACTCATCCAGACGCGCGTGGTCACCGACTCGTCGGGCGACCACCCGTCGGTGTTCATGATGCAGGCCGCCTGGCTGGTGTTCATGCTGCCGTACTCGATCTTCGCGATCTCGATCGGCACCCCGTACTTCACGCAGATCGCCGAGCACGCGCACGCGAACCGGCGCGACGAGGTGCGCAGCGACGTCGCCCGGTGCATCCGGGTCGTGTCGCTGTTCATCATCGGCTCGGGCATCGCCCTCGCCGTCGCCGCGGTGCCGGCCACGCGCATCTTCACCGAGAGCCCCGCGGATGCCGTCGCCGCGGCGCCCGTGCTGGTCTGCTACCTCATCGGACTCCTGCCGCTGTCGGTGCTGTTCATCGTGCAGCGCGCGTTCTACGCCTTCGGCGACACCCGCACACCGTTCGTGTTCACCCTCGTGCAGGTGAGCCTGATCATCGGCTTCTCGTACCTCGCCGCCGCGGTGGCCCCGCTCAGCCAGCTCGCCGCGGCCGTCGCGCTCGGACAGTCGATCGCCGGCCTCGTGCAGACGGTGATCGCGGTGCTCATCCTGCGCCACCGCCTGGGCGGTCTCGAGCTGCCGCAGACGCTGCTCTCTCTCGGTCGTTTCGTGATCGCCGCGGTGCCCGCCGGACTCGCCGGGTGGGGGACGTACCTGCTGCTCGGCGCAGACGCGGGCTGGACGGCAGGGCAGACCGGCTCCACGTTCGTCGACAAGCTGCTCGGCGCGGTCGGAACAGGTGTCATAGGGCTCGTCGCCGTGATCGTCTACGCCCTCGTCCTGCTCCTGCTGCGGGCACCGGAGATGAGCGCGGCCCGCGGACTGATCAGGCGGATCCTGCCCGGACGCTGACCCCCCTCCGGGTCGCCCCGACCGGGCATCCGGATTCGTCGTTCCACCGAGCACACCCGCCCCGCGCAGGGGAATGCCGCGCGGCTACCATGGGTTGAAGCAGACGACGCGGATCATCCCGCGCCTGCCGGACATCCGCAGCCTTAGGAGAGCACATGCGTCAGGTCATCATCATCGGCTCCGGACCAGCCGGATTCACGGCCGCGATCTATGCGGCGCGCGCCAACCTCACGCCGCTGCTGGTCGCCAGCTCCGTCGAGGTCGGCGGCGAGCTGATGAACACGACCGACGTCGAGAACTTCCCCGGATTCCCCGAGGGGATCCAGGGTCCGGATCTGATGGCCAAGATGCAGGCGCAGGCCGAGAAGTTCGGTACCGAGGTGCTCTACGACGACGTCACCGAGCTTCAGCTCGACGGACCGGTCAAGAAGGTCACCCTGGGCAGCGGCGCCGTTCATGAGGCGGCCACGATCATCTACGCCACCGGCTCTGCCTACCGCAAGCTCGGCATCGAGGGCGAGGAGCGCCTCTCCGGCTACGGCGTCTCGTGGTGTGCGACATGCGACGGCTTCTTCTTCCGCGAGAAGGAGATCGCGGTCGTCGGCGGCGGCGACTCGGCCATGGAGGAGGCGACCTTCCTCACCCGCTTCGCATCGAAGGTGTACGTCATCCACCGCAAGGACTCCCTGCGCGCATCGAAGATCATGCAGGAGAGGGCGTTCGCCAACGAGAAGATCGAGTTCGTCTGGAACAGCACCGTCGACGAGATCCTCGGCGGCGACTCGGTGACCGGCGTACGGCTGCGCTCGACTGTCGACGACTCGACCCGTGAGCTCGCCGTCGACGGCGTCTTCGTCGCGATCGGCAACGACCCGCGCACGCACCTCGTGCACGACAAGCTGCAGCTCACCGATGCCGGAACGATCTGGGTCGACGGTCGCTCGTCGCGCACCTCGGTCCCCGGTGTGTTCGCCGCCGGTGACGTGATCGACCCGACATACCGTCAGGCTGCCACTGCCGCGGGATCGGGTGTCGTCGCCGCGCTCGATGCCGAGCACTTCATCGCCGACCTCGAAGACGCCTCGGTCGAAGAGCCGGCCGCCGTGGCCGCCGAGATCATCGTCGGCTGAGACCGCACCCCGCCGCCGCTCTGCGCGGTCGCGGGAACAGAAACCGGCCATCTGACGTTTGACCAGATGGACACCGAACAAGGAGACAATCCATGACTGCCAAGGCAACCACTCAGGCCACCTGGGAGCAGGACGTTCTGCAGGCCGACGGACCCGTGCTGGTCGACTTCTGGGCCGCGTGGTGCGGGCCGTGTCGCATGGTCGCGCCCGTGCTCGACGAGATCCAGGCCGAGAACCCCGACAAGATCACCATCCTCAAGCTCAACGTCGACGAGAACCCCGATCTGGCCATGAAGTACCAGATCACCTCGATTCCGGCGATGAAGGTGTTCCAGGGCGGTGAGGTCAAGACGACCATCATCGGCGCCAAGCCGAAGTTCGCGCTCGAGCAGGAGCTCGCCCCGTTCATCGGCTGATCCCCCGGTCTTCAGAAGAGCCCGTCACCTCACGGTGGCGGGCTCTTCTGCATCCCTGCGGTCGAACGCACCCACGGCAGCGCTACGCCGCCAGCATCCGCCAGACCGTCGTGCTCAGTTCCGGGTACTCGTGCGCGATGCTGCGCAGCACGCTGTCGTTCCAGCGAGGATCGCGCGGATTGCCGCCCCGATCCTCGTACACGTCGGTGCGCAGCAGAAGCACGACGAGCTCATCGACCGACGGCAGCTCCGACATGAAGTCCCAGGGATCCTCTCCGCTGCGCAGACGCTCGTGCACCAGCACCGAGCGCTCGTCGCCCGCCTCCGCGCGCAGCACTTCGAGGCTTGCTCGGCGGGGGAACGAGGGGATCACCAGACAAGTCTACGAGCGTGGCGCACGGGTGCGGCGCTCGACCTTGCCATCCTCCGTCATCGATTCGAGCTCCTTGCCCTTCGTCTCGGCGACCTTGAAGTACACGAAGAAGAACGAAAGCAGGGCGAAGAACGCGTAGAAGCCGTACGCGAAGGTGAGGCCGATCTCGGCGAACGCCGGGAAGGTCGTCGAGATGAAGAAGTTCGCCGCCCACTGCGCGGCCGCGGCGACGGCGAGAGCGCCGGCGCGGATCGAGTTGGGGAACATCTCGCCCAGCAGCACCCACACCAGCGGCCCCCAGGTGGCGCCGAAGAACACCACGAACGCGTTCGCGCTGATCAGAGCGACCGTCGACCACGGGTCGGGCAGTGAGACCGCGCCCTCGGCATCCAGAGTTCCGAACGAGAAGGCGACCGCCATCAGTCCCAGCGTCACCGCCATGCCGATCGATCCCACCATGAGCATCAGACGGCGACCGACGCGGTCGACCAGCAGGATGGCGATGATCGTCACGACGATGTTCGTCACCGAGGTGATGACCGTGATCGTCAGGGCATCCGACTCGTCGAAGCCGACCGACCGCCACAGCGTCGTGGAGTAGTAGAAGATCACGTTGATGCCGACGAACTGCTGGAAGATGCTCAGCAGGATGCCGACCCAGACGATCGGCTTGAGGCCGAAGCGGTTCCCGCGCAGATCGCTGAGCGACTCGGTGCGCTCGGTGTTGATCGTGCCGGAGATCTCGGTGATCTTCGCCTTCACGTCGATCGTGCCGGTGACCAGGGTCAGCACCTCGGCTGCCTTGTCGACGTTGCCGCGGGCGACGAGGTACCGGGGCGACTCCGGCAGTCGCATCGCCATGATCCCGTAGACGACGGCGGGGATCGCCTCGGCGATGAACATCCAGCGCCAGGCGTCGAGCCCCCACAGCGGCTCGGCAGCCCCACCTGCGACGCCCGCCAACAAGGCATCCGAGAGCAGCGCGACGAAGATTCCGGTCACGATCGCGAGCTGCTGCAGCGACCCGAGCCGTCCTCGCACATGCGCGGGCGAGACTTCGGCGATGTACGCCGGGGCGATCACCGAGGCGGCGCCGACACCCAGACCGCCGACGACGCGCCAGATGATGAGATCGATCACGCCGAAGGCGAGTCCCGACCCGATGGCGGAGACGAGGAAGAGCACGGCGGCGATGAGCATCGTGGGGATGCGACCGAACCGGTTGGCCAGGGGACCAGCGAACCACGCGCCGACCGCGCAGCCGATGAGCGCTGATGAGACGGCGAGGCCCTTGAGGCCCACGCCCAGATCGAATGCCCCCGCGAGGGCGTCCACCGCGCCGTTGATCACCGCGGTGTCGAAGCCGAACAGGAATCCTCCCAGCGCGGCGGCGATACTCACCCCGATGACGCGTCCGCGGATGCCGTTCGCTGTGCCTGATCGTGTCGTGCCCGAGCTGTTTGCCTGTGCCATGATGCCCCTCCTCTGCCGGTGTTCCGGATGCTACCGAAGCAGGTCGGGTGCAGAAAGGGGCGTGCGAAGGCGAGCGAAAAGCGGTACAGAACGGTGTGCGCTCCGAACCGCCGGCGGGCCTGCGCGCTCAAGAACAGGTGAGCACCGGGTCACCCCGGTGCTCACCTGTCTTGAGCGCGGACGCCGATTCGGGTCAGCGCGTTCCGAACTCCTCTTCGCCGAGCTCGGCGAGGATGCGGTTGAGATCCTGGATCGACGCGAATTCGATCTTGAGCTGGCCTTTTCGTGCACCGAGAGCGATCTGGACACGTGTGTTCAGACGATCGCCGAGCTTGTGCGAGACCTCGTCGAGGTACGCGCGGCGCGCACCGGCGGTGGGCTTGCTCGTCGACGCACCCGTGGCCGATACGGTCTTCGCGGCGGCTTCCGTGGCTCGCACCGAGAGGTCTTCGTTCACGACCTTGTCGGCGAGGCGCTGCATCTGCTCGGGCGTCTCGGCCGAGAGGATCGCACGAGCGTGACCGGCCGAGAGAACCCCGGCCGCCACGCGCTGCTGCACGGGCAACGGCAGACGCAGCAGCCGAATGGTGTTGCTGATCTGCGGACGCGAGCGCCCGATACGCGCGGCGAGCTCTTCCTGCGTGATCCCGAAATCCTCCAGCAGCTGCTGATAGGCGGATGCCTCCTCGAGCGGGTTCAGCTGCGATCGGTGCAGGTTCTCGAGGAGCGCGTCGCGCAGCAGGTCCTCATCTGCCGTTTCCCGCACGATCGCAGGGATCGTGGTCAGGCCGGCCTCACGGGCGGCGCGGGTGCGCCGCTCCCCCATGATCAGCTCATACTCGCCGTCGGCGTTCTGCCGAACGATGACCGGCTGCAGGACCCCGAATTCGCGCACGCTGTGCACGAGTTCGGCGAGGTGGTCCTCGTCGAAGTGCGTACGAGGCTGGCGGGGGTTGGGGACGATGCTGTTCGGGTCGATCTGGATCAGACGGATGCCGGGGACCTGCGACAGCTCCGCATCTTCAGCGGCGGGGCTCCCCTGCTCGAACGCTGCGGGCACAGCATCCGTCTTCACCTTCGACGCGCCGGGGAAGAAGACGTCGACCGGCCGCTCAGCCTGATCCGTCGTCGGGATGAGTGCGCCGATTCCCCGACCGAGTCCAGTGCGCTTGGCCATCATGCTCCCTTGTTCTGCGCGGCGGATTCCTTGCGCTGCGCGATCTCGACTGCTGCTTCCCGGTAGGCCACGGCTCCCGCCGACGTGCCGTCATACGAGATGACGGTCTGTCCGAAGCTGGGAGCCTCAGACACCCGCACGGAACGTGGGATGACGGCGTTGAGCACCTGCTGCGGGAAGTGTGTGCGCACCTCTTCGGCGACCTGCTGGGCGAGGCGCGTGCGCGCGTCATACATCGTGAGCAGGATGGTCGACAGGTGAAGCTCTGGATTGAGGTGCTTCTGGATCATCTGGATGCTGCCGAGCAGCTGGCTCAGACCCTCGAGAGCGTAGTACTCGCACTGGATGGGGATGAGCACTTCGGATGCCGCCGTGAAAGCGTTGATGGTGAGCAGCCCGAGAGAGGGCGGGCAGTCGATGATGACGAAATCAACCGGATCGTCGCGCAGGAACTCCTCCAGTGCGCGACGCAGACGGAATTCTCGCGCGACCTGCGATACCAGCTCGATCTCCGCGCCCGCGAGGTGAATCGTGCTCGGCGCACAGCGAAGGTTCTCGGATTCCGGGCTGTCTTGAACGATCTCACTGAACGGGAGATCGTTGATGAGGACGTCGTAGATGCTCTTGGTGTCAGCCGAGTGCTTCACTCCGAGGGCCGTCGATGCATTTCCCTGCGGATCGAGGTCGATCACCAGTACTTTCGCGCCGAGATCGGCGAGGGCGGATGCCAGATTGACGGCCGTCGTGGTCTTCCCGACACCGCCCTTCTGGTTCGACACCGTGAAGACGCGGGTCTCGCCGCTGAACTGAACCTCGATCGTCTTGAGGGCCTTACGTCTCGTGGAGAGGTCTGCCAGTTCCCGAGCAAGCGGGGTATCCATCCCGAAATCGTTGTTCGGCGATGCGTTGTCGGATGGTTTCACGTGAAACATCGACTCCTTTCGGGACCGTCCTCCACTCTACGTGATCCCTCCGACTCCCCCACTCGCCGCGCCATCAGCCACCATCCCCGCGCCCCCCGCTCATTGAGCAAGGAGCGCAGCGACGAGTCAAAATGCCCGGCGTTCCACGTGAAACACTCGCTCTGCCAAGTCCCGCGCGCTCACCGCCCACCCGATACGCAACTGGCAACCACCGGTCATTGAGCGAGGAGCGCAGCGACGAGTCAAAATGCCCTCGTTCCACGTGAAACACTCGCTCTGCCAAGTCCCGCGCGCTCGTCGCCCACCCGATACGCAACTGGCGACCACCGGTCATTGAGCGAGGAGCGCCAGCGACGAGTCGAAATGCCCCCCGTTCCACGTGAAACACACCTCGGGGATCCCGCGCGCTCACCGCCTACCCGATACACAATTGGCGACCACCGGTCATTGAGCGAGGAGCGCAGCGACGAGTCGAAATGCCGCGTTCCACGTGAAACACACCTCGGGGATCCCGGTATCACCCGCTCACCCGCTAAGCACCGGGTGGGAACCGCTTCCGCCATGTCCGGTCATTGAGCGAGGAGCGGAGTGACGAGTCGAAATGCCCTCGTTCCACGTGAAACACCCGCTCCGCGGTCCCCCGCGGTCAGCACCCGCCCTATGTGCACCCGTAGCTGCGCCCGTCCGCGCACTCGGCAATAGGCGCAACGGTGGTCCCAGTTTCCCTCCGCGTCGGCCACCACCGGATTGAGCGAGGACCCCACCGACGAGATCATGTCGCCGCATTGGCCACCACCGGTCATTGAGCGAGGAGCGTAGCGACGAGCCGAAATGCAGCGCAACGCCACAGGGTTGACCTTGACCTGGTCCCGCCGGCCAGACGAATCTGTCAGTTGCGGTCGCCCGAACGCATCCTCACTCCCTTGACATCTGTCGACCAGCGCGACCGACCACGGCTCATATGAAACACGTCGGCCAATTGGATAGCCCTGCGTCGCGAAGACACATCGGATACCGTCGCCCACGGGCATCCTGCGCGGTACGTCGCGGCTTCCCCGCAGCCGATGTCCGCGGGTCGTGCCAGCAACTAGATGTTCAAGCGTACAGACGCGCGAGGTTCACCCGGCGATCATCGGCATGCCGTCCACCGGAACCCGGGCACCCTGCATCGATGTTTCGCGGCCCCGGGACATCGGTAGATGAGACGCGTCGCGCTCCGGTAATGCGTCCGTCGACTGAAGGACCTGAACCGCCTGTCCGGTCCTGTTTCACGTGAAACTTCGCTCGTTGATCACTCACGCGAACGCAAAGCTCGCTCACGCGAGCTCCAACCTCTGATCGCGTCAAAACCGCCCTCGATGAACGCCCGTCGTTTTGCGTGGCTCCATCCCTGGATCTGCTTCTCGAGGGCGAAGGCTTCGTCGATGCGATCCAACTCGCACCACCACACCAGTTCTACCGGGCGGCGGTTCGATGTGTAGTCGCTACCGAGCCCGAGCTGATGGGCAGCAAGTCGGTCGTCAAGGTGCTTGGTACTGCCTGCATAGAAGGTTCCATCAGCGCATCGAAGAATGTACGTGTATCCAGTCATTGAGGAACTGTAGAGGAGCAGGCACCGCCGCTGTACCTGCGTGTACGGCATCTGTGGGCAATACAGCGACCGGCCCACATGTGCAGAGACGGTCAACGATCGCATGCGGGACATCAGATCGGCGCCGATCCAGCAAGGCGCATACGCGCGGATGCTGCCTCATGGCGTCTGGAGCGACGGCGCTACCCACGACAGGGCATCCAACAGCCAACGTCTTTGTCAACGTTTCACGTGAAACACGTCTGGCTACGGGCGCTGGGACCGTCAAACCGGCCGTGACACTGCAATGCAGAGCAACGCTACACGCCGGTGTCGTGCAAGCTGCCTGCCATCCGTGCTCGCCAGCATCGCGTTCGATCTCGGGGGCTACCCGCGTGCCGGGACAGCGTTTCGACTCACTTCGCTCGCTCAACGACCGGGAGCCGAGCCCCTACCGGTGCTGGCCGGCATCGGAGGGATCCTGTTGACGGGCAACGTTTCACGTGAAACCTATCTTCAGGAGGCGCACCGGATGCGCGCCTCCCCGCGCGTGAGGTGCGCGATCCGCTAGATCCGGCGTTCTCCCGCGGCCTGCCGGGTGCGCATTCCGAATCGCCTCGCTCGCTCGACGACCGGGAGCCGAGCCCCTACCGGCGCTGGCCGGCATTGGAGGGATCCTGTTGACGGGCACCGTTTCACGTGAAACCAATCTTGAGGGCACTATGCGGGCGCCTCCCCGCGCGTGAGATGCGTGATCCACAGAATCCGACGTCGTCCCGAGCGGGCCGGGAGAGCGCTTCGACTCGCTTCGCTCGCTCAACGACCGGGCCGACATTGTAGGGATCCTATGACGGGCCACGTTTCAAGTGAAACCTAGCTTCAGGAAGGCGCATCGGGTGCGCGCCTCCCCACGCGTGAGATGCGGGATCCGCTGAATTCGGCATGTTCCCGAGCGTGCGGGGAGTGCGTTTCGACTCGCTTCGCTCGCTCAACGACCGGGAGCCGAGCACCTGGCGGAGCTGGCCGGCACAGGAGGATCCTGTTGATGGGCCACGTTTCACGTGAAACATATCTTTAGGAAGGTGCACCGGGTGCGCGCCTCCCCGCGCGTGAAGTGCGCAATCCGCGAGATCCGGCATGTTCCCGAGGCATACCGGGAGTGCGTTTCGACTCGCTTCGCTCGCTCAACGACCGGGCCGGCGTTGTAGGGATCCTATGACGGGCCACGTTTCACGTGAAACCAATCTTCAGGAAGGCGAACCGGGTGCGCGCATCCCCGTGCGTGGGATGCGTGATCCACAGAATCCGTCGTCTTCCGGAGCGGGCCGGGAGTGCGTTTCGACTCGCTTCGCTCGCTCAACGACCGGGAGCCGAGCTCTCGGTCGGCATCGGAGGGGCCCTGTTGACGAGCAGTGTTTCACGTGAAACCGATCTTCGAGATCGAGGATCAGACCGAGGTGTTGGCACCGTGGGATCAGCGCCGAGCGCGCCGGAGTGCGTTTCGACTCGCTGCGCTCGCTCAACGACCGGGTTGGCCAACGGGGCGTGCGGGCTGGGGTGCGCCCTGCGGGCAGAGTGGCGGCTTGTCGATGCGTTGCCGGCTGACCTCGGCGCCGGGTCGGCGACGCCCACGCGGGTGTGGAGCCGGAGGCGCCTGCGCTTTCGGGCTTGGCGTGCACCGGATCTCATGAGAGTGAGCTTCGACTCGCTGCGCTCGCTCAACGACCGGCTGCGCTCGCTCAACGAGCGGGGATGCGGGGGCGTTTCACGTGAAACGATGACCCGCGCGCGGGAGTCAGGCGCGGACGCGGGCGCGGACGACGCGCGTCGGCTCGGATAGCAGGTCCTCCCCCAGCACCTGGACAGTCACGTCGGTCACCCTGTGCTTCTTGAGCACCTTCTGCGCGGAGTCGATCTCTGCGGGCACGTTGTGTCCTTTGAGCAGGATGAGCTCGCCGCCGTCTTTGACCAGCGGGGCCGTGATCGGGATGAGCGTGCGCATCGCACTCACCGCGCGAGCCGTGACCACGTCGAACTCGAGACCCACGTCCTCAGCACGTGCGCGCATCACGGTCACGTTGTCGAGACCAAGAACGTCAACCTGTTCGTTGAGCCAGGTGACGCGCCGCTCCATCGGCTCGATGAGCGTCCAGCGCACATCGGGCCGACTGATCGCCAACACGAGACCAGGCAGTCCCGCGCCCGAACCGACGTCCGCGACCGACCCTGAGAAGAGGGGCGCGGCGATCGCGGAGTTCAGAATGTGACGGGTCCAGATCCGGGGCAACTCGAGCGGGCCGATCAATCCGCGCAGCTCACCCTCGGCGATGAGCGCGGCAGTGAACCGCCGTGCCAGCTCGATGCGGTCACCGAACAGCTCTGCTGCGACCGCAGGCTCGGACTCGACGATGGGAGTGCTCATGACGCCGCCGCTCGTTTCACGTGAACCGTCAGCCGCGAGAGATCACGGTGTGACGATCGGCACCGTCGCCATACGACTCGGAGGTGAGGCCGCGCTCCGACACGATGTCATGCACGAGCTTGCGCTCGTAGCTGGACATCGCAGGCAGGGATGCCTGGGTGGCACCTGCATCGAGCTTGGCGACCGCAGCATCCACCAACTGCTCCAGCTGGCGCCGACGAGTGTCGCGGGAGCCGCCGACGTCGAGGATCAGTCGTGAGAACGCACCCGTCTTGCTCTGCACCGCCAGACGGGTCAGCTCCTGCAGGGCCTGAACGGTGTCGGGCTGCGACAGCACCGCGAGTCCGTCTCCTTCCGCCTCCACCGAGACGTACGCGCGCCCCTGGCGGACATCGAGATTCAGATCGCCGTCGATGTCAGCGATGTCGAGTAGCTCCTCGATGAAGTCCGCGGCGACATCGCCCTCATGCTCGAGCTCTTCGACCGACGGAGCGGTCTTCACATCATCGGTCATCAGTTCGAGCCCTTCTTCTTCGCTCGCTTCTTGCCCATCGGCTGCTCACGCTTGGGTGCGACCGCCTTCGCCTTCTCGATCTCCTCGAGCTTGCGCTGCTGCTCTGCCTCGTACACCGCGATCGGGACGACCTTTCCCTGGGCGTTGATCGCCTTGCCCTTGCGCGCCAGGCGCTCTTCGCGCGCCTTCGCCGCCTCGGAGCCCGGAGTCGGCATCTCGCGGATGACGAGGAACTGCTGGCCCATGGTCCACAGGTTGGAGATGAACCAGTAGACGACGACACCGAGCGGGAAGAAGACACCCGAGAAGATGAAGCCCAGGGGCAGGATGTAGAGCATGATCTTCTGCATCTGGTACGCCTGGCCGGTCTTGGCCTCCGGCGACAGGTTCTTCGAGATGATCTGCAGCTGGGTGTAGAACTGCGAGCCGATCATCAGCACGACGAGCGTCGCGAGCAGCACGATAGCCGTGACGTTCTGGGCGTCTACTGCGGCTCCGAGCGTGTCGTGCAGCGACACCGTGCCGAACAGCTTCGCGTCGTAGAACTCTTGAGTGAGCTCGTTGTTCAGCAGCCCGACACCGCTGAAATCGGGGTTGACGCGGATCTTCTGCACGTCGTTGAGCACGCTGAACAGTGCGAAGAAGATCGGCATCTGGACGAGCAGCGGGAGGCAGCTCGACATCGGCGTCGTTCCGTGCCTCTTGTACAGCGCCATCGTCTCGCGGCTCATCGCCTCGCGAGAGAGCTGATCCTTCTTGCCGCGGTACTTCTCCTGAACTTTCCGCAGCTCAGGCGCGATTTCCATCATCTTGCGCTGGCTCTTGATCTGCTTCACGAACAGCGGGAAGACGGCAGCGCGCACGACGATGACCAGGCCGATGATGGACAGAACCCACGTCAGGCCTTCCGCCGGCGCCATTCCTATCGCCGTGAACAGCCAGTGCCAGGCGACGAGGATGAGCTCAACAGCCCATTTCAGCGGCCACAGGATGATTCCCAGGAAGTCCACTGTTCAGTCCTTTCGAGCAGGTACGACGAACCCTCGCGGGGTCAGGTCGTATCGGAAGTGAGCGTGGGGCTTGACGTCGTCGACGCCACCCGCGCTCCACGGATTGCAACGCAGCACGCGCCATGCCGAGAGCACTGCTCCCCACAGAGCGCCGTTCTGTTGAACCGCTCCTACAGCGTACGCGGAACAGGACGGGTAATACCTGCACACGTCCCCGTAGAGCGGGGAGATCACCGCGCGGTAGAGGGAGAGCAGCGCGAGAACGAGGTTGCGCGGAACGAGAAGCACGCCCCGGACCAGATCGGATGCCCGAAACCGCGCCGTTCCGAATGCATAGGACGGCAGCGCGCTCATGTCCGTGCCGATCCGACCAGCACGCGGCGCAGGCAGCGCTCGACGTCGGTGCGGAGGGAGGCGAAATCCGCGTCAGCGGATGCAGGAAGGGCACGGATGACGACATCCGTGCCCTCAGGAACCATGTCGACGAACTCCGCGCACACCGCCTTCAGGCGTCGGCGAACGGTATTTCGAACCACAGCGGTTCCTACCTGCCTGCTGATGATGAACCCGAACCGGGGAGCCCGATCGTCCGCGCCGCGAAGCACGGAAGTGATCAGGCGCGACCCGCCGCATCGTGTTCCCCGGCGGACCACCTGTCGGTAGTCGACGCCGCGGGTGAGTCGATTCGGCCGGGCGAGCACTGAGCTGTCAGGCCGAGAGCTCGGTGCGGCCCTTCGCGCGGCGGGCCGCCAGGATGGCGCGGCCGGCGCGGGTGCGCATGCGGGCACGGAAGCCGTGCTTCTTGGCGCGACGACGGTTGTTGGGCTGGAAAGTGCGCTTGCTCATGGAATCACTCCGGGAATGGTGTCACCGGGTCTCAGCAACCGGGGACGGGGGGTACTGCCTAAATGGCATAAGTCAACCGATTAAGGGTACGACCTGCCGCGACGCAGGGCAAATCCGCCCACGGATGCGACAGGCGAGCACCCCGGGTGATCAGGCAGTCGACGGTGAGTTGCGCACACCCATTATCCACAACTGTGGACATCTCGCCCGCACGCGACACACCCGCGTCTTTCCGGGGACGGCTTGCTGTTAACCGCACCGGTGACTACCGTGGCATCCGACGTTATCCACAGGGGAAGATCACGCTTGACGGCGCGTTTTCCACAACTTCGCCCGGAGCACCATGACCTCTGCCGCCCATCCCGATGTGCCGATCTGGTCGACCCTGCTCGAGCGTCTCGCTGACGACGATCGCGTCAGCCCGCAGCTGCACGGGTTTCTGAGTCTCGTCGTGCCTGCCGGGGTCATGGGCGGAGTGCTGTACCTCGACGTCCCCAACGACCTCACCGCGGCGCAGATCAACAAGCGGCTGCGGGTGCCCATGATGGAGGCGCTCGCGGCGATCGGCGACGAGGTCGCCTCGTATCGAACGGTCGTGAACCACGAGCTCGTCGACCAGCCGACCGCCCCGATCGCCGTCTCCGACTTCCCGATCGCCGAGCCGGCTCGGGTCGAGTCGCCGATCGAGCAGCAGCCGGCCCCTCTCCGCCACGAATCGCGGCTGAACCCGAAGTACACCTTCGACAATTTCGTGATCGGGCAGTCCAACCGCTTCGCGCACGCTGCGGCGGTCGCTGTTGCGGAGGCCCCGGCCAAGGCGTACAACCCGCTGTTCATCTACGGCGACTCGGGCCTGGGCAAGACGCACCTGCTGCACGCGATCGGCGATTACGCCCAGTCGCTCTACGCCGGGGTGAAGGTGCGGTACGTCTCGAGCGAGGAGTTCACCAACGACTTCATCAACTCGATCGCCAACAACCGGGGTGCGGCTTTCCAGAGCCGCTACCGCGAGGTCGACATCCTGCTCATCGACGACATCCAGTTCCTGCAGGGTCGCGCCGAGACGCAGGAGGCGTTCTTCCACACCTTCAACCAGCTGCACGATCACAACAAGCAGGTCGTGATCACCAGCGACGTGGCTCCGAAGCTGCTCACCGGCTTCGAAGACCGCATGCGCAGCCGCTTCGAGTGGGGCCTGATCACCGATGTGCAGGCGCCCGATCTCGAGACGCGCATCGCAATCCTCCGCAAGAAGGCGCAGAGCGAGTCGCTGCACATCCCCGACGAGGTGCTCGAGTACATCGCCACCGTCGTGTCGTCGAACATCCGCGAACTCGAGGGGGCCCTCATCCGGGTCTCGGCGTTCGCGAGCCTGAACCGCTCGATGCTCGACATCTCCCTGGCACAGACCGTCCTGCGCGACATCGTCGACACCACTGAAGACAACATCATCTCGCCGACCGACATCATCACGGCCACGGCGGCGTACTTCAAGCTCACGGTCGATGACCTGTACGGATCCAGCCGCTCGCAGCAGATCGCGACCGCCCGGCAGATCGCCATGTACCTGTGCCGGGAGCGCACGAGTCTGTCTCTTCCGAAGATTGGCCAGCTCTTCGGCAACCGCGATCACACGACGGTGATGTACGCGTGCAAGAAGATCAGCGAGCTGATGAAGCAGCGTCGATCGCTGTACAACCAGGTCACCGAGATCACCACTCAGATCAGTCGCCGCTGAGGCTGCGACACGCCTGATCGCGAGGCAAATCGCGACGGTTCTCCGCAGGCCCTGTGGATAACTTGTGGAAACTTCGGCCTTCGGATGCCTTCGCCAACCCCCTGCCTGTGGATAACCGACGTTGTCGACCGAATGCCCCACACCCCGGTATCCCGCGGATTCCTCAGGGATTCCACATGTGACACGCATGTAGTTTCCTACTCTCGGCTGATATCCACCGAGTTATCCACAGAATCCACAGTTGTTAACACCGTTAAGAGAAATCCATCAGGACAGGGCTCATCCGATGACCAGACGGATGTGGACGAACGGACGTCGTCGACCCGATCCCGGTGGTGGAGGGCTCGCCACCTGCGGCTAGCATGGGATCGCCTGCAGTGCGTCCACTGCAGCGAGCCGAGGCAACGAGGGAGCGCCCGTGAGGTTCCAGGTCAACCGCGATGTGTTCAGCGAGGCTGTGTCCTTCGTCGTCAAGCTGCTTCCGCAGCGCAATCCGCAGCCGATCCTCGCCGGCGTGCTCATCGAGGCCTCCGGTGATGGACTGACCCTGTCGGCATTCGACTACGAGGCATCCGCCCGCACGACGATCGAGGCGACCGTCGACGAACCCGGCACGATCCTCGTGCACGGCCGGCTGCTCTCGGACATCGCCAGCCGCCTGCCCAACGCCCCGATCGAGATCGCCGTCGAGGAAGACGGCGGTGTGGCCGTCACGTGCGGATCCGCCCGCTTCACCCTCGCTTCCATGCCTGTCGAGGAATATCCCTCGATCCCCGAGGTCACGGGTTCCACCGGTGTCGTTCCCGCCGAGGAGTTCGCAACCGCGATCGCGCAGGTCGCGTTCGCCGCGTCCCGCGACGATGTCACCCCGGTGCTCACGGGTGTGCAGCTCGAGGTCGCGGATCACAACCTCAGCCTGGTCGCCACCGACCGCTACCGGGTGTCGCTGCGCGACGTGCCCTGGGACGGTGAGGTCGCCGAGCAGTCCGCTCTGGTTCCGGCGCGCACGCTGACCGAGGTCGGCAAGACGTTCGCGCACGCCGGCACCATCTCGGTCGCCTTCTCGGGAGCCGGAGACCGCGAGATCATCGCCTTCACCGCCGGCAACAAGACCGTCACGTCGCTGCTGATCAAGGGCA
This sequence comes from Microbacterium sp. AR7-10, assembly GCF_001878835.1. Taxonomy (NCBI): domain Bacteria; kingdom Bacillati; phylum Actinomycetota; class Actinomycetes; order Micrococcales; family Microbacteriaceae; genus Microbacterium; species Microbacterium sp. AR7-10. The sequence goes on from NZ_MJIR01000033.1 coordinate 64,816, forward strand.
ATTTCCCGCCCGTGCGCCGGCTGTTCCCCGAGCAGACGGATCACTACGCGGTCGTCAACACGGCGGAGCTGATCGAGGCCGTCCGACGTGTCGCGCTGGTGCTCGACCGCTCGGCGCCCCTGCGATTCACCTTCGGTCCCGACGGCGTGACGATGGATGCCTCGGGCAGCGAGCAGGCGCGGGCATCCGAGTCGGTCGATGCGCACCTCAACGGGGGCGACGAGGTGACCCTCGGTCTGAACCCGCAGTACTTGCTCGAGGCGCTCGGCGCGGTCAAGAGCGAGTTCACCCGCGTGACCTTCACCTCGAGCGACAACGCGAACAAGCTCAGCCCGGTGCTGATCACCAGCCAGACGTCGGTGGATCAGGCCGGACTGGACTCGTTCAAGTACCTGCTGCAGCCGAACCTGCTGCTGCGGTGATCGCGGGCATCGGCTCTCCGGGGTCGATGTCGGGGCCCGAAGGTAGGCTGAAGCGGTGATTGTGGAGCACCTGAACCTGGTCGATTTCCGCAACTACGCGACCGCCGAGCTGGCCCTCCACCGCGGTCCGAACGTGCTGGTGGGCAGCAACGGCCAGGGAAAGACGAATCTCGCCGAGGCGATCGTCTTCCTCGCCACGCTGGGCTCGCACCGGGTGTCCTCGGACGCGCCCCTGGTGAGGGAAACGAAGGACTTCGCCGTCATCCGGGCACGTCTGGCGCACGGTGAGCGCAAGGTGCTCGTCGAGGTGCAGCTGAACCGGCAGGGATCGAACAGGGCGCGCATCAACGGCTCCCCCTCGAAGATCAACGAGCTCCCCCGCTATGCGCACGTGGTCCTCTTCGCTCCGGAAGACCTCCAGATCGTCAGAGGCGACCCGTCGTCGCGCCGCAGATTCGCCGATCAGATGCTCATCCAGCGCACGCCTCGCATGGCAGGTGTGATCGCCGACTACGAACGGGTGCTCCGTCAGCGCACGGCGCTGCTGAAGTCGGCGCGCGCCCGAGGAGTGCGCGGAGAGGGACTGTCGACCCTCGACGTGTGGGACGACAAGCTCGTGGCCCTGGGGTCGGAGATCATCCATGCCCGGCTGCAGCTCGCCGCCGACCTGCAGGGACCGGTGACCGACGCCTACACGGCGATCGCGGGCGCCGACCATCGACCGCAGCTCGACTGGGCGCTGTCGGTGCGCGGCGCGGATCCGGAGGAGGGATCCGATGACGCGGGCGATGCGGACGTCGATCCCCGCGGCGAGATCGCCGAGCAGTTCCGGTCGGCGCTGCAGGCCAAGCGGGCCAAGGAGATCGAACGCGGTCTGACCCTCGTCGGTCCGCACCGTGACGACCTGATCCTGCGGGTGCGCGACCTGCCGGTGAAGGGGTACGCGTCGCACGGTGAATCCTGGTCGGTCGCGCTGGCCCTGCGACTGGCATCCGCCGAGCTGCTGCGCACCGAGTCGCCGGCCGGCGACCCGGTGCTCATCCTCGACGACGTGTTCGCCGAGCTCGACGCCGACCGGCGACAGCGTCTGGCGATGCTGACGGCCGGATACGAGCAGGTCATCGTCACCGCGGCGGTCGAGGCGGACATCCCCGAGCCGCTGCACCGCCATGTCGTGCGGATCAGCGCCGGCACGATCAGCGACGATCGGGGGGATCCGGATGCCTGATCCGCAGCCTCCCGAGACGATCGCGACCTACCTGCGTCTGCGCGGACTCAAGCCGAGCGCGAAGAACTGGAAGCGCAAGAAGCGCATCGAGGTCGACGACGACAACGCCCCGTTCACCAAGGGGCGCGATCCCGGCACCCTCGGTGATGTGCTGGCGAAGCTGACGAAGGATTCGGGGTGGGAGAAGACCCTCGCCGCCGAGGACCTGGTCAGACAGTGGGCCGAGCTCGCCGGCGCCGACACGGCGAAGCACTCCGAACCTGTTTCGCTCGAGCGCGGGGTGCTCACCGTGAAGTGCGATTCGACGGCGTGGGCGAAGAACCTGCAGTTCATGCGGGCGGTCATCATGACCGAGATCGGAAATCGGTATCCGGACGCCGGCGTGCAGAACATCCGGTTCATCGGTCCGGACGTCCCGTCGTGGAAGTGGGGTCCGCGGGTTGTGCCCGGACGGGGTCCACGCGACACCTACGGGTAGGACACCACGCCCGCACCTTCACGCGCTCAGAAGCGATCACACGGCGTTTGAGGCGCATTTCGACCTGCGGAACCCGTTAGAATGGGTGAGTACTTTCGATGTGGAGAACCATTTCTGATGACGCCTGAAGACAACGCCGACGACGCTTCGACGAGCGCACCGATCGAGAACAGTTCCGCGAAGGTCTCCGGCGACTACGGGGCCGACCAGATCCAGATCCTCGAGGGGCTCGAGGCCGTCCGCAAACGCCCTGGCATGTACATCGGCTCCACCGGCCCGCGCGGTCTGCATCACCTGGTGTACGAGATCGTCGACAACTCGGTCGACGAGGCTCTGGCCGGCCATGCCGACAACATCGAGGTCACCATCCTCGAAGACGGCGCGGTGCGCGTGGTCGACAACGGCCGAGGCATCCCGGTCGATCCGCACTCCTCCGATCCCGACAAGTCGACGGTCGAGGTCGTGCTCACGATCCTGCACGCCGGTGGAAAGTTCGGCGGCGGCGCGTACGCCGTCTCGGGTGGTCTGCACGGCGTGGGTTCGTCGGTGGTCAACGCGCTCTCCACGCGATTCGATGTCGAGGTCAGACAGAAGGGCTTCGTCTGGCGGCACCGTTTCGCCGAGGGCGGGGTTCCGCAGCAGAAGCTGGAGAAGGGCGAGGCGACCGACGAGACCGGCACGACCATCACCTTCTGGCCGGACCCCGCGATCTTCACCGAGACGGTCGACTTCGACTACGACACGCTGCGCACCCGGTTCCAGCAGATGGCGTTCCTGAACAAGGGACTGCGGATCGCTCTGCGCGACGAGCGTCCGGCATCCGCCGTCGAAGACGAGGTCGACGGCACCGTGGTCACCCGTCAGCCCGGCGAGGTGTTCCTGTACGAGCGCGGCCTGGTCGACTACGTCGAGTACCTCAACAAGGTGCGCAAGGCCGAGGTCGTCAACGAGGAGATCATCGCCTTCGAGTCCGAGGACACCGAGCGCAAGATCTCGCTCGAGCTCGCGATGCAGTGGACCACGTCGTACACCGAGAACGTGTTCACCTACGCCAACACGATCAACACGCACGAGGGCGGCACGCACGAAGAGGGCTTCCGCGCCGCGCTGACCAGCCTCGTCAACCGCTACGCCCGTGCGAACAACCTGCTCAAGGAGAAGGACGAGAACCTCTCCGGAGACGACGTCCGCGAGGGCCTCACCGCGGTGATCTCGATCAAGCTGGGTGAGCCGCAGTTCGAGGGCCAGACCAAGACCAAGCTCGGCAACACCGAGGCGAAGGCGTTCACGCAGAAGATCGTGAACGACCAGCTCGGCGACTGGTTCGACCGCAACCCGCAGCAGGCGAAGAACGTCATCCGCAAGGCGATCGATGCCGCGACCGCGCGTCTGGCCGCACGCAAGGCCCGCGAGACCGCTCGCCGGAAGAGCGTGTTCGAGTCGGCCGCGATGCCCGACAAGCTGAAGGACTGCACGAGCAAGGACCCCTCGATCAGCGAGATCTTCCTCGTCGAGGGCGACTCGGCAGGCGGCTCGGCTGTGCAGGGACGCGATCCGCACACCCAGGCGATCCTGGCGCTGCGCGGCAAGATCCTCAACGTCGAGCGCGCGCGGCTCGACAAGGCGCTCGGCAACCGCGAGGTCCAGGCGATGATCCAGGCCTTCGGCACCGGCATCGGCGAGGACTTCGACATCGAGAAGGCCCGCTATCACAAGATCGTGCTGATGGCGGATGCCGATGTCGACGGTCAGCACATCACGACCCTGCTGCTCACGCTGCTGTTCCGCTACATGCGCGGACTCATCGAAGCCGGTTTCGTGTATCTTGCGATGCCCCCGCTGTACCGCCTGAAGTGGTCGAACGCTCCGCACGAGTACGTGTACTCCGATGCCGAGCGCGATGCGCTGCTCGCGCACGGCGCCGAGAACGGCAAGCGCCTGCCGAAGGATGCCGGTGTGCAGCGCTACAAGGGTCTGGGCGAGATGAACGCCAAGGAGCTGTGGGAGACGACGATGGATCACACCACGCGCACCCTCCGCCAGATCACCATCGACGACGCCGCCGCGGCGGACGAGATCTTCAGCGTGCTGATGGGCGAGGACGTCGAGTCGCGGCGCACCTTCATCCAGCGCAACGCCAAGGACGTCCGCTTCCTCGACATCTGATAGCGCGTTTCGTCTCGCTGCGCTCGCTCAACGACCGGTATTGAAAGAACACACATGACTGACGAAGAACGCCCCGACATCACCGCGGGCCACGAGCACGGCCGCATCAACCAGGTCGACCTGCAGTCCGAGATGCAGCGGTCGTACCTCGACTACGCGATGGCGGTCATCGTCGGTCGTGCGCTGCCCGACGTGCGCGACGGCCTCAAGCCCGTGCACCGCCGCGTGCTGTACGGCATGTACGACGGCGGATTCCGCCCCGACAAGTCGTTCTCGAAGTGCGCGCGCGTCGTCGGCGAGGTCATGGGTCAGTACCACCCGCACGGTGACACGGCGATCTACGACACCCTCGTGCGTCTCGTGCAGCCGTGGTCGCTGCGCTACCCGCTCGCGCTCGGTCAGGGCAACTTCGGCTCCCCCGGCAACATGGGCGCCGCCGCTCCGCGCTACACCGAGACGAAGATGGCCCCCCTCGCGCTCGAGATGGTGCGCGACATCGAAGAGGACACGGTCGACTTCTCGCCGAACTACGACGGCCAGACCCAGGAGCCCGACGTCCTGCCGGCGCGGTTCCCGAACCTGCTCGTCAACGGCTCGATCGGCATCGCGGTCGGCATGGCGACGAACATCCCGCCGCACAACCTGCGCGAGGTGGCGGCTGCCGCGCTGTGGGCGCTCGAGAACCCGCAGCTCCCCCGCGAGGAGCTGCTCGAGGGGCTCATCCAGCGCGTCCCCGGCCCCGACTTCCCGACGGGCGCGCAGATCCTCGGCACCAAGGGCATCCACGAGGCGTACCGCACCGGCCGCGGCTCGATCACCATGCGCGCGATCGTCGAGGTCGAGGAGATCCAGGGCCGCACCTGCCTCGTCATCACCGAGCTGCCGTACCAGGTCAACCCCGACAACCTCGCGGTGAAGATCGGCGACCTGGCCCGTGACGGCAAGATCACCGGCATCGCCGACATCCGCGACGAGTCCTCCGACCGCACGGGTCAGCGCCTCGTCATCGTGCTCAAGCGCGACGCGGTCGCGAAGGTCGTGCTGAACAACCTCTACAAGCACACCCAGCTGCAGGAGAACTTCGGCGCGAACATGCTCGCGATCGTCGACGGCGTGCCGCGCACGCTCGGTCTCGACGGGTTCATCACGCACTGGCTCGACCACCAGCTCGACGTCATCGTCCGCCGCACCGCCTTCCGGCTTCGCAAGGCGCAGGCGCGCATGCACATCCTGCAGGGCTACCTCAAGGCGCTCGACGCGCTCGACGAGGTCATCGCCCTGATCCGCCGCTCCCCCACCGTCGACGAAGCGCGCGAGGGCCTGAAGAGGCTGCTCGACATCGACGACGACCAGGCCGAGGCGATCCTGCAGATGCAGCTGCGCCGCCTCGCCGCCCTCGAGCGCCAGAAGATCATCGACGAGGCCACCGAGCTCGAGGCGAAGATCGCCGACTACAAGGAGATCATCGCGACCGAGTCGCGTCAGCGCGACATCGTGCGCCGCGAGCTCACCGAGATCGTCGACCGCTTCGGCGACGAGCGCCGCACGCACATCCTGCACGGGTTCGACGGCGACATGTCGATGGAGGACCTCATCCCCGTCGAGGAGATGGTCGTCACCGTCACCCGCGAGGGATACATCAAGCGCACGCGCAGCGACAACTACCGCTCGCAGCATCGCGGTGGCAAGGGCGTGAAGGGCGCGCAGCTGCGCGCCGACGACCTCGTCGAGCACTTCTTCGTCACCACGACCCACCACTGGCTGCTGTTCTTCACCGACAAGGGTCGCGTCTACCGCACCAAGACCTACGAGGTGCCCGAGGCCGGCCGTGACGCGAAGGGGCAGCACGTCGCGAACCTGCTCGCCCTGCAGCCCGACGAGAAGATCGCGCAGGTGCTCGCCATCAGCGACTACCAGGCGAAGGACTACCTGGTGCTCGCCACCCGCAGCGGTCTGGTGAAGAAGACCCGCCTCGGCGACTACGACACCAACCGGCAGGGCGGCGTCATCGCCATCCGGCTGCGCGAGACCGACGAGCTGGTCAGCGCCGAGCTGGTCAACTCCGATGACGACATCCTGCTCATCAGCGCGAAGGGCATGTCGGTGCGCTTCCACGCGACCGACGAGGCGCTGCGTCCGATGGGCCGTGCCACCGAGGGCGTGCGCGGCATGAAGTTCAAGGACGACCACGACAGCCTGCTCTCGGCATCCGTCGTCCACGACGACTCGTTCGTGTTCACCGTCACCGACGGGGGGTACGCGAAGCGCACGTCGGTCTCCGAGTACAAGGTGCAGAAGCGCGGCGGAACGGGCATCAAGGTCGCGAAGCTGAGCGACGAACGAGGTGTCCTCGCGGGTGGGCTCATCGTCTCGGAAGACGACGAGGTCTTGGTGGTTCTCTCCAGCGGCAAGGTGGTACGCTCTGCCGTGGCCGAGGTGCCGGCGAAGGGTCGGGACACGATGGGAGTCGTGTTCGCCCGCATGACCGGTGACGATCGCATCCTCGCCGTGGCCCGCAACAGCGAGCGCGGTATAGAGGAAGACGACGAGTCTCTCGGCGAGATCGAGGTCTCCGAGCCCGCCACGTCACCCGCTGACACCCCCGAAGCCTGATCCGAAGAGAGCACCGATAGATGAGTACAGTCGCTGACAAGCTGGCGAAGAAGTCCACGCGCAAGACCGGGGGCAAGCAGGTGCGCCTGCGTCTGGTCTACGTCGACTTCTGGTCGGCCGTGAAGCTGTCGTTCCTCGGAGCGGTGGCGCTGGCGATCGTGACCATGGTGTCGTTCTTCCTCGTCTACCTCGTGCTGCAGGCGACGAACGTCATCGCGCAGGTCGGCAAGATCCTCGGCACCCTCACCGACGGAGCCATCGATCTGTCCAGCCTGATCGGGCTCCCGCAGATCATGGCCTTCGGCGCGGTCGTCTCGATCCTGAACCTCATCGTGTTCACCGTGCTCGGCGCGGTCATCGCGGGAATCTACAACCTGGCGGTGAAGGTCACCGGCGGACTGCTCGTCGGGTTCATGTCGAACTGATCTTTCCGCAAAGAGGACCCCCGGCCCGTCGTGGCCGGGGGTCTTTTTCCATCTAGGGCTCTCCCCTCCCGAGCGGTCGCACTCGCGCGATCACACCACGCCGGTGGTCCCGAGCAGGGTGCCGATCAGCCAGGTGACGAGCAGGGCGACCGCGCCGCCGATGACGAGTCGCACGGATGCCCGCGTCGCCGACGCACCGCCCACCCGCGCGGAGATCAGGCCGGTGGCGGCCAGGGCGAGAAGCACGGCCGCGAAGGTGACGGGCACCCGCCACGCGGGCGGCGGCAGCAGGATGGCCAGGAGCGGAAGCAGCGCTCCGATCGTGAACGAGATCGCCGATGAGAGCGCCGCGTGCCACGGGTTCACCAGATCGTGCTGGTCGATGCCGAGCTCGACTTCGAGGTGAGCGGAGAGGGCGTCGTGCTCGGTGAGCTCGATCGCCACCTGCTGCGCGGTCTGCTCGCTGAGCCCGCGCTGCCGATACAGCCCGGCGAGCTCGGCCAGCTCCTCCTCCGGCATGGTGCGCAATTCCTCGCGCTCCTTCTCGATCAGCGCGCGCTCGGTGTCGCGCTGGCTGCTCACCGACACGTACTCCCCCAGCGCCATCGAGATGGCACCGCCCACCAGGCCGGCGAGTCCTGCGACGAGCAGCGCCGAATTGTCGGTGGTCGCGCCGGCGACGCCGACGACGAGTGAGGCGACCGACACGATCCCGTCGTTGGCGCCGAGCACCCCGGCGCGCAGCCAGTTCAGTCGCTGACCTGTTCCACCCGTGTGCGGTTCGTCGCCGTGCGTTGCCTCAGTTGCGCTCATGCAGTCAGTGAACCACGTCGCGTCCGGATGGCGGGTAGGGAAAACCCGAACCCGGATCTCCGGCTGGCTCCGTGTCGGGATGCTCAGGGGAACCGTAGCTTTGAGTCATGACCACGAACCCGACTCCCCCGGTGCCGCCCCGCCCTGAGTCCGCGCACATCGCGCCCCCACCGGCGCCAGTTCCGGCGGCTCCTCCGAGAGCGGATGCCCCGCGGCCCCCGCTGCGCGTCGTCCTGACCGTGCTCGAGCTCGCGGCGCTGGGCGCCATCGGCTCGGCAGCACTCGCCGCGCTGAGCGCGGTGCTCGGAGTCGGACTGGCGCTGCTGTTCGTCTTCGGCGTCGGCCTGCTCTTCCTCGTCGGTGTCGTCTACGCGCTCTACGGCGTGGCATGGTTCGAGATCCGGCGCGTCGGAAGCCTCTACAGCGCCGACGTTCCCGACCTGCGATGGCGCGAGCGCGCGAGGCCCGGCTTCGGCGGCTGGCTGCGCACCCTCGCCCGGCAGTCGGTGGACGGGCGCATGTGGCGCACGATTCTCCACTTCCTTCTCGCGTGCATCCTCGGCACGATCGTGCTTCGGGTGTTCTGGGGCATGGTGTGGTCGGTCTTCTTCGCCTTCGCACCGCTGTCATCCGAGGGCAGCGTCGCCGGGCCGTTCGGCAGCTACCTCGCGGTCGAATGGGCCCCGCTGATCGGGATCGTCGGAGTCATCGTCGGCGGCGCGGGGATCATCGCCCTGGCTCTGCTGCATCGTGTGCTGAGTCGCGCGCTCGTCATCCCCAGTCGCGAGGCCGAGCTCACCGCCCAGGTGCGCACCACCACGGCCCAGCGCGCCGGCGCGGTGCGGGCGGCCGAGCTCGAGCGCACCCGCATCGAACGCGACCTGCACGACGGCGTCCAGCCGCGACTGGTGTCGGTGGGCATGACGCTGGGGCTCGCCAAGCAGAAGATCGAGGCCGATCCGGCAGCGGCGAAGGAGCTGATCGACGAGGCGCACACCTCGACCAAGGCGGCGATCACCGAACTGCGACAGCTCGCCAGGGGCATCCACACCTCCGTGCTCGACGATCGCGGCCTCGACGCCGCGCTCTCGGCCCTGGCCGGCCGATCCCACATCCCGGTGCACCTCGATGTGCGCATCGACCCGTCGGCGACGGGTGCGGGCGCCGCATGCCGCGACGCCGAGGCCGCCGTGTACTTCGCGATCGCCGAATCGCTGACCAATGCGGCGAAGCACTCCAGGGCCAGCGAATGCCGCGTCGTGGTGCGCAGCCGCGACGGCGGACTGTGGGCCCGGGTCGAGGACAACGGCATGGGGGGCGCGCAGGTGCAGCCCGGTGGGGGGCTCGACGGCATCACCAACCGGGTGCTCGCCGCCGGCGGCACCTTCCGTCTCGACAGCCCGACCGGCGGTCCGACCAGCCTGGAGGTGAGCGTGCCATGCGCATCCTGATCTGCGAGGACTCGGTTCTTCTTCGCGAAGGGCTCGTCCGCCTGCTCGACGATGCCGGACACGAGGTGGTCGCGGCGCTGCCCGACACGAGCGGGCTGATGGATGCCGTGACCGCATCCGCGCCCGACCTGGCGATCCTCGACGTCCGCTTGCCGCCCACGTTCTCCGATGAGGGGATCCGCGCAGCGCTCGCCATCCGAGCCGCTCAGCCCGCGCTGCCCATCCTCGTGCTGTCGCAGTACGTCGAGGAGCGCTACGCCAGCGATCTCATCGCCGCCCAGAGCGGGCAGACGCACGGCGGCGCCCTCGGCTATCTGCTCAAGGATCGGGTGGCGGACGTCGCCGAGTTCGTCGAGTCGGTCGAGAGGATCGCGGCCGGCGGCACGGTGCTCGACCCTGAGGTGGTCGCGCAGCTGCTCAGTCGGCGCAACCGCGACGAGCGGATGCTGCGACTGACCGAGCGGGAGCGCACGGTGCTCGCGCTGATCGCCGAGGGCAGATCGAACAGCACGATCGCCGGGATGCTGTTCCTCAGCGAAGCGAGTGTCGAGAAGCACATCACCGCGATCTTCCAGAAACTCGGGCTGGAGCCCGAAGACGGCAACCGGCGAGTGCTGGCCGCACTCGCCCACATCGAGAACCACGGCTCGGCAGACGCCGGCCGCAACGACCAGGGAGGGCTGCGATGAGCGGCACGAAGAAGAGCATCGGCGCGATCACCGTGGTGATCGCCGCAGTCGGCGGAGTCGTGCTGCTCGGCTCAGCGGCATCCGCAGCCGTGACCGGCTTGCAGCAGATGGGCCCGCAGTCGGGGCAGCTGACCGCGGATGTCGGCGGCGTGAGCTCGATGGACGTCGAGGTGGGCGGGGCGGACATGCGCATCGTGTTCGACGACGTCGACGACGCCGAGCTTCGGGTCGAGGGTGCGTCGACCGGCGGGGGGACCCCGCGGGCCGATGACGGGCGGGCCGGGGTGCGCGGCCCCGGCCGCGGGGTCGGGTGGGGGGGGGCGGGCCCTGGCTCTTATACAACTCCTAAGCCGCCGGCGGAGCCTCGGGGGGTGAGTCAGGGGGGGGCCGTG
>NZ_MJIR01000034.1:0-13286 GCF_001878835.1 Microbacterium sp. AR7-10
GCATACGAGATTACTACGCGTCTCGTGGGCTCGGAGATGTGTATAAGAGACAGGCGCTCGCGGCGGCCGGATGGGCCCGGTGTCCGCCGCCCCCACAGTCCGCGCGATGGAGATTGGCCAACAGGTCATCGCCGCCGGGCTCGCCGCGATCGGCGTGATCCGCGCCATCGCTGCCGGCACGCCCGCGGCGCCGGCCGTCATCGCGGGCGTGGCGATCCTCGCCTGGCACACCGCCGGAGCCCTGCTGCCGCTGCGCGCACGCGCGCACAGCGCGGCCGTCTGGTGGCTCGTGGGCTTCGCCGCCGTGTGGGTCGCCGCAGTCGCCGTGTCGTCCGAGTTCGTCTGGGTGGCCTTCCTGCTCTGGCTGCTGGCCGGCCATCTGCTGCCGCTGCGATGGGGGCTGGTGTTCTCGGGCGTGGTGTTCGGGGTTGTGGCCGTCGGGCCGATCCTGCATCACGGCACCACCAGCTACGCCAACATCTTCGGGCCGCTCATCGGCGGCATCTTCGCCTACGGCATCTCGCGCGGCTACCTGCATCTGCTGCGGGATGCGGCCGAGCGCGAGCGTCTGCTCGACTCGCTCACCCGAGCGCAGCACGAGATGGCCGACCTGCAGGACGAGCTCGCCCTCGCGCAGCGCGAGGCCGGTGCGATCGCCGAGCGCACGCGCATCTCGCGCGACATCCACGACACGGTGGCGCAGGGGCTCTCCTCGATCCGGCTGCTCGCGCACGCCGGTGCAGCGCGCAGCACCGACGCAGAAGCGGCGCGCACCCTCGCACAGCTGGAAGATCTCGCGGGCGCCAGTCTCGGCGATGTGCGGCGCATCGTCGCCGCGCTCGCGCCCGCCGAGCTGGAGGGCAACGGGCTCGCCGAAGCACTGGAGCGGATGCTCGAGCGCACCGAGCAGGAGGCGGGGCAGCAGTCGCCGCTGCGCACCGAGCTGCACGTCGACGAGTCACTGCCCACGCTGCCGACGCCCGTCGAGGTCGCGCTGCTGCGCACCGCGCAGTCGGCGCTGGCCAACGTGCGGCTGCACGCCAGGGCATCCCGTGTCGTGGTCAGCCTGATCGACGACGACGGATCGGTGCGGCTCGACATCATCGACGACGGCGTGGGGTTCGACCTCCCCGGCTGGGAGCGCGACATCGAATCGGGCTCGTCGAGCTACGGGCTGCGCTTCATCCGCGCCCGGCTGCGCGAGCTCGGCGGCGGCCTCGACATCGAGAGCGCGCCCGGCGAGGGCACGGCCATCTCGGTGTCGGTGCCCATCCTCCCCGAGCAGTCGTCACTGGCATCCGCTCAGACCGCAGCACCCGCATCCGAGCGCCCGGCGCCCGCGCGCTCCACAGCGCCCGCATCCGCCGAGTCGTCATCCGAGACGAAGGAGATCCCGTGACCACCACCGTCCTGCTCGTCGACGACCACCCTGTCGTGCGCAGCGGCCTGCGCAGTGTGCTCGACACCGACACCGTCCGCGTGGTCGGCGAGGCGGCGACGGGCGAAGAGGCCATCGCCCTGGCCGGTCATCTGCGCCCCGACGTCGTGCTGTGCGATCTGCGCCTCGGAGCGGGCATCGACGGCATCCGCACCACGGCGGCGCTGCGCCGCCTCGACCCCGCACCCGCCGTGCTGATCCTCACGACCTTCGATCGCGACGCCGAGATCCTCGGTGCGATCGAGGCGGGCGCCGCCGGCTATCTGCTCAAGGATGTCGCCCCTGAGGTGATCATCGACGGCATCCGTCGTGCGCATGCGGGCGAGACGATCCTCTCCCCCGAGCTCGCGGCCCGGGTGCTGCAGGGCATGCGCAACCCGCTGCCCAAGCTCACCGACCGCGAGGTCGAGGTGCTGCGGCTGCTGGCCACCGGCGCCGGCAACCGCGAGATCGCCAAGGCGCTCTTCGTGACCGAGGCGACCGTGAAGAGCCACATCGCCCACATCTTCGCCAAACTCGACGTCGACAGCCGCTCCCGCGCTATCCACGTCGCCCAGCAGGTGGGTCTGCTGTGACCCGCCCGAACCGTGAAGAGGAATCCGCCATGAGCAGACCGCACGACACAGACGCAGCCGCGGCCGAGCTCGCCGCGACTGAGCCTGCCGCGCCCACTCGGCGGGAGTGGATCGCCCTGGCTGTGCTGTCGATCGGGCTCGGGCTCATCGTGCTCGACGGCACGATCGTCGGCGTCGCGCTGCCCGCCATCATCCGCGACCTGGATCTCGACCTCACCGACGCCCAGTGGGTCAACAGCCTGTACGCGGTGGTGCTTGCCGCGCTGCTGCTGTCGACGGGCAGCCTGGCCGACCGCTGGGGTCGCAAGCGCCTCTTTCTGGCAGGACTCGTCGTGTTCATGGGCGGAAGCCTGCTGGCCGCCGTCTCTGCGAGTGCGGGCGCCCTCATCGGCGCCCGCGCCGTGCAGGCGGTCGGCGCCGCGCTCATCATGCCCTCGACGCTGTCGACGGTGAACGCCGTCTTCCGCGGCAGGTACCGGGCGGCCGCGTTCGGAGTCTGGGGTGCGGTCATCTCGGGCGCGGCCGCCGTCGGCCCGCTCGCCGGCGGGGCGCTGACGCAGTGGGCGTCGTGGCACTGGATCTTCCTCGTCAACCTGCCCGTCGGGCTGCTGCTGCTCGTCGCCGCAGCCGTCGTCGTGCCCGAGACGCGCGGGCGCAAGACGCGCCCCGGTGTCGATGTCGACGGCGCGCTGCTCAGCGCGATCGGATTCGGCGCCCTCGTCTTCGCGGTCGTCGAGGGGCCCGACCTCGGATGGTGGGCGCCGAAGAGCGATCTGACCCTGTTCGGCTGGACGTGGTCGCAGGATGCCCCGATCTCGCCCGTCCCCGTGGCTTTGGCGGTCGCGATCATCGCTCTCGTGCTGTTCGTGGTGTGGGAGCGACACCGCGAGAGGGTGCAGCGCGAGGCGCTGCTGGATCTCGGGCTGTTCACGTTCTCGACGTTCTCGTGGGGCAACCTGACCGCCGCGATGGTCGCCATCGGCGAATTCGCGATCATCTTCGTGCTCCCGTTGTTCCTCATCAACGCGCTGGGCCTGGATGTGATGGGCGCCGGCCTCGTGCTCGCCGCCATGGCGATCGGCGCGTTCTTCTCGGGCGCCTCGGCACGTCACCTCGCCGCGCGCTTCGGCGCGCCGGGCACGGTGCTGCTCGGCCTCGGATTGGAGATCGTCGGCACGCTGGCACTGGCGCTGCTGCTGCGCGCCGACAGCGCCGGCTGGCTCGTCGCGATGCCGCTCGTCGTCTACGGACTCGGCCTCGGGCTCGCGTCGGCGCAGCTGACCGGCACGGTGCTGCAGGACATCCCGGTGGCCGTCTCGGGGCAGGGCTCGGCCACCCAGAGCACGGTTCGCCAGGTGGGCTCGGCTTTGGGGACCGCGATGGCCGGCACCGCGCTGTCGGTGTGGCTCGCCGTCTCGCTGCCCGCCGCGCTTGAGAACGCGGGGATCACCGGCGCGGCGGCCGATCGACTCGCCGAATCCACACGGCTGTCGGCGGGCACGACGATCGCCCAGCTGCGCACGCAGGGCGCAGGCTCCGCGTACGGAGAGCAGACGCCCACCGTGATCGACGCGCTGACCGGTGGTTTCGCCGACGCCACGCGCGGTGCTCTGCTCGCGGCCACGGTGTTCCTCGTGCTCGGGTTCGTGGGAGCGCTGCGCCTCAAGCGCGCCGCCGAGCGCTCGTAGCCCCCGCGGGCGCCGCGTACATGCGTCACCCGAGGCGACCATATCGGCCCACTCGGCGGGGTGCACAGTGGGCAGGATGCCGACGCACAGACCACGCACTGCTAACGCGATGCGGAGGGATGCCGACAGTCCCCAGGGACGGACCAGGATGGGCCGTCGTCGCACTGGCTTCGCGCCGGGGCCGATCTTCCAGGATGGAGCTCATGATCGTCGTCACGCGTCTGAACCGCAGCAGGTTCGCGGTCAACCCCGACCTGATCGAGAGGGTGCAGGAATCTCCTGACACCACGATCGTCATGGTCGACGGCGCGCGTTTCGTCGTCCGCGAGACCATGGAGGAGCTCATCGGGCAGATCACCGCGTTCCGCGCGAGCGTCCTGGCGCAGGCATCCCGGATCTCCGGCGCAGCTCGGGTCGAGGACGACTGATGGACATCGGACTCATCCTCGGACTCGTCCTGGCGTTCGGCTCGCTGCTGGCGATGATCAGCATGGAGGGCGCTTCCGTCTCGGCGCTGCTGCTGCCCGCACCGATGATGCTCGTCTTCGGCGGCACCATCGCCGTGGGCATCGCGAGCGGAACCCTGCGCGACTTCCTGCACGCGGTGAAGGCGCTGCCGCGGGCGTTCCGCGGCGAGCGCCGCACCGCGCAGAGCGTGATCAGCACCGTCGTCGGTCATGCCGAGAAGGCGCGCACTGAGGGGCTCCTCTCGCTCGAGCAGGGTGTCTCGGACGAGAAAGATCCGTTCCTGCGGCAGGCGCTGCAGAGCATCGCCGACGGCATCGACGCCGAGGATCTGCGCATCCTGCTCGAAGACGAGATCGCGTCGGCTGCCGCGCGCAATCGCACCGCCTCTCGGTTCTTCATGACCCTCGGCGGGTTCGCGCCGACTGTCGGCATCATCGGCACGGTCGTCTCGCTCACCCACACGCTCGAGAAGCTCGATCAGCCCGAGACGCTCGGCCCCATGATCGCCGCGGCCTTCGTCGCCACGCTGTGGGGCCTGCTCTCGGCGAACTTCATCTGGCTGCCGATCGGCGGCCGCCTGCAGCGGCTCGGCGAGCTCGAGCTGGAGCGCATGACCGTGCTGATGGAGGGAATGCTGGCGGTGCAGGCCGGCGCCGCTCCGGCGCACGTCGCAGAGCGTCTCGGTGCGCTCGTGTCGGACGCGAGGCCCGGCAAGGACGGCAAGAGCAAGGGCAAGGCCGAGAAGAAGGGCCGAGAAGAGAGCGACGCCACGTCATCGCTCTCCGAGGTCGGGCTGTGAGCGTCCGGCGCCGGCGGCGGGTCGAGCCCGAGGGGCATTCCGGGCCCGACGAGCGGTGGATGGCGTCGTACCTCGACATGATCACCGTTCTGATGTGCATGTTCATCGTGCTCTTCGCCATGTCGACGGTCGATCAGGAGAAGTTCGCGGCCTTGAGCGCATCGCTGGCGACCGGATTCGGGCAGGAGAAGACCGACGAGATCGATGTGTCGGAGGGCGTGGTCGTACCCGCGAACCTGCTCGACGAGGAGGGCGAGGGGTTCGCCGACATCGAGGTGTCGACCGCGCAGAAGGAGTTCGACGACCTCTCGGCGCTGCGCGAGCGCATTCGGGATGCCCTCGCTCAGCGGGGGCTGGCCGACGCCGCCACCTTCACGATCGACGCTCGAGGGCTGACGGTCAGCCTGGTCAGCGCCGAGACGTTCTTCGCCACGAACAGCACGGTGCTCACCCCCGTCGCCGTCGACATCCTCAACGCGCTCGGCTCGGTGCTGACCAGCATCCCGAACCAGATCTCGGTCGAAGGCCACGCCGACAGCCGGCAGTCGATCGCGCCGTTCGAGACCAATTGGGAGCTGTCGTCCGGCCGCTCGACCCAGGTGCTGCGCCACCTGGTCGAAGCGTGCGGCATCAACCCCGCCGTCATCCAGTCGGTCGGCTTCGGCGACGCGCGTCCCGTCGTGCCGGGCGCGGATCCCGAGGCTCTCGCTCAGAACAGACGGGTCGACGTCGTCGTCCTCTCGGATGCGGATGAGGAGGTGCGACAGCTGCTTCCGGGCCTGCAGGCGAAGGCGCCCTCCCGCTGATCGATCGCTCTGCTTACGCGCGCCGATCACCGCCCGATAGTCGGGGTCGTGGTGATCGAGGACAGCGCGCGTTCAGCCGTGCGCGCGCAGAGCAGCGTCGAGCTGTACGACTTCGGTCGTTCGACGACCCTGTCGCGCGAGCACGCCCGCATCCTCGAGATGTCTTTCGAGACGTTCGCCAGGCAGTGGGGCTCGCAGCTGTCGGCTCGCACCCACGGCCGCTCGCATGTCGCCATCGAGGCGGTCGCGATGCAGACCTACGACGAGTACGGCGGATCGCTGCCACCCGCGACGACGCTCGTTGTCTGCGCACTGCCCGGCACCGATGCCAGGGCCGTGATCCAGTTCCCCGCATCGCTCGCCACGGCCTGGGTGGTGCAGATGGTCGGCGGTCGTCCGGTCGATACCGCCGGGGCGCGTCCCCTCACACACATCGAGCAGGCGCTGGTCGGCGCGGTGATGAAGGATGCCATCGAGCACCTCACTCGGTCGCTCGACGGACTGCTGCCCGACGGCATCACGATCGCCGGCATCCAGCACAGCTCGCAGTTCACGCAGGTCGCCGCCGCCAACGAGCCCGTGATCGTCGCCCAGCTTTCCATCCGCTCCGGCGGCCGTGCGCTCGGCGCGAGCGTGATGCTCCCGGCATCCGTGATTCTGCGGGCGCTGTCTGCGGTCGCCACGGGCATGACCGAGATGGCCGCCCCCGGTGCCATCGACCGGCAGGTAGAGCAGACACCGGTAGAGATCGCCCTGCGGCTGACGCCCCGGCGAGTGCGCCCGCACGAGGTGCTGGATCTCGCGGTGGGCGATCTGCTCACGCTTCCGCACGCTGCCGACCGCCCCCTCGATCTCATGGTCGGAGACCACTCCGTGGCAACGGCCGCCGTGGGCGCCAGCGGCGCCCGTCTCGCCTGCGTCGTCACCGCGACGACGTCCGTCACCGCTCAGGAGCCTTCGTGACCAGCAGCATCGCCTACGAATCCGCCGTCGCCGCCGCCCTCGCGGCGCGCCTGCCCACTGCGGCACCCGCGACGGCCATCGCGTCGCAGGCATCGGGCGACACCGGCGACGCGGTGATCGTCGGGTACGTCGGAGAGGCCAGCGCCCAGCTCGCGGTGCAGATCTTCGAGCCGGATGCCCTGATCGATGGCCTCGCGGACGCGCCGCTGAGTGAGAGGCTGCAGGGCCCCCTCGAGCTCGCCGTCGGCGCGCTCGGCGCGGGTCGGCTCGATGTGCCCACCCTCGGTGACGCGTCTGCGGTGTTCGCCCACCCGGCGGCGCAGGTGTTCGACCTGCAGGACGACAGCGGCCGCGTTCTCGGCCGTCTCGCCGTGCGCATCACGCGTGCTCCGCAGGCGGCACCCGCGGCATCCAGGCGTCTACAGCGCATCGCAGGTGTCGAGATGGACCTCACCGTCGAGGTGGGGCGCACGCGGATGGCGGTGCGCGACGTACTCGACCTCGAGCCGGGGCGCATCGTCGAGCTCGATCGCTCGGCCGGCGCTCCCGCAGACGTGCTGCTCAACGGACGCGTGATCGCGCACGGCGAGATCGTCGTCGTCGACCAGGACTACGCGGTGCGGATCACCCGCATCCTCGAGAACGCCGAGGCCTGATCTGGACGAGCTGCTCCTGCTGCTGCGCGTCGCCCTCTCGCTGGCGGCGGTGCTCGGGCTGCTCTGGTACGTGCAGCGGCGCGTCGGCAAGCGCGTGCAGCAGCGACGAGACGGCTCGGAGATCACGGTGGTCGCCCGTCGTGCGCTCGGCTCGAAGGCGCAGCTCGTCGTGGTCGAGACCGACGACGCGCGTTATGTGCTCGGGGTCACCGAGCACGGGGTGAACCTCATCGAGCGCGCCGCGCCCGCGCACGTCACCCGCCCCGTCGTGCACATCGGCGCCGAGGAACGGGCGACGGTCGACGCGACCGCCGGCACGTTCGACGAGCTGCTGGCCGCGGAGCGGGAGGCCGAGCAGCCCTCGCTGCGTCGCCACCGCCGCCCCAGCTCACCGGATCCGCTCCGCGGATCGATCATCTCCCCGCAGACCTGGCGGCAGACTGCAGAGTTCCTGCGACGCGCGCGATGAGCACCGCCCTGAGGATCGCGGGGCGCGCCGTCGCGCTCGCACTGATCTGCGCCGCGCTGGTCATAGCCTCCGTGCTGGGCACCGGTATCGCCGCGCACGCCGGCGCCGGGCATCCGGCGGCATCCGTCTCGGCTGCCGCATCCGCATCCGCTTCGGCGGCCGCGCCCGCCTTCTTCACCGCCCCGACTACGGTCGACGAGCCGGACGACCCGGAGGCGCCCACTCCGCCCACCCCACCGGGGTCGGACGAGGAGGGCATCACCATCGACATCAACGGCGTCGACGGGTCGCCGTCGACGTCGATCCTCACGCTGCTGGGCATCACGCTGCTGTCGATCGCGCCGGCGCTGCTGCTGATGATGTCGTCGTTCACGAAGATCTTCGTCGTGCTCGCGATGACCCGCAACGCGCTGTCGCTGCCGACGATCCCGCCCAACCAGGTGCTCGCCGGGCTCGCGCTGT
This sequence comes from Microbacterium sp. AR7-10, assembly GCF_001878835.1. NCBI lineage: Bacteria > Bacillati > Actinomycetota > Actinomycetes > Micrococcales > Microbacteriaceae > Microbacterium > Microbacterium sp. AR7-10. The sequence goes on from NZ_MJIR01000034.1 coordinate 8,325, forward strand.
TCCTGTCGATGTTCATCATGTGGCCGGTGCTGGTCGACATCAACACCGTCGCCGTGCAGCCGTACATCGACGGCTCGGTCACCTTCGCGCAGGCGGTCGACCTCGGCCAGCCGCCGCTGCGGGACTGGATGCTGCGGTACACCCGCGAAGAGGATCTCGCGCTGCTCACCCGGATCGCGTCGCTGCCGAACCCGGAGGATGCGCAGAGCGTGCCGCTGTACACCCTGATCCCCGCGTTCATGATCTCGGAGCTGCGCGCCGCCTTCATCATCGGGTTCGTCATCTTCGTGCCGTTCCTCGTGATCGACCTCGTCGTCGCCGCGGCGCTGATGTCGATGGGCATGATGATGCTTCCGCCGGTCATGATCTCGCTGCCCTTCAAGATCCTGCTGTTCATCCTGGTCGACGGGTGGGGGCTCATCATCCGCACCCTGATCGAGAGCTACGGGGGTGTCGGATGAGTCCCGAGGCCGTTCTCGACATCGGCACGCAGGGGCTGCTGGTCGCCGCCAAGCTCGCCGCGCCCCTGCTGATCACCGCGCTCGTCGTGGGGTTCGCCATCTCGCTGCTGCAGTCGATCACCCAGGTGCAGGAGGTGACCCTGTCGTTCGTGCCGAAGATCGTCGCCGTGGGTCTCGCCCTGCTCATCGCCGGGAACTGGATGATCTCCGAGATCGTGCAGTTCACCGAGATGATGTTCGACCGCATCCCGCAGCTGCTGAGCGGCGGCTGACGTGCACATCCCGCTCGACTTCGCGTGGCTCGAGGCGACGCTGCTCGCCGGCGTGCGCATCACGGCGTTCGTCGTGATCGCCCCGCCCTTCTCGTACGGCGGGTTCCCGCTGCGCATCAAGGCGATGCTCGCCATGGCGCTGGCCCTGGCGATGTCAGGCGTGGTCTCCCCCGGATACGAGACCCTCGACACCGTGGCGTTCCTCGGCGCGCTCGTCGTGCAGGTGCTCACCGGCGCCGTGCTCGGATTTCTCGTATACGTCTGCTTCTCGGCCGTGCAAGCCGCCGGCGGTCTGATCGACATCTTCGGCGGCTTCCAGCTCGCGCAGGCGTTCGACCCGCAGTCGCTGGTCAACGGAGCCCAGTTCACCCGCCTGCTGAACATGACCGCCTTCGCGCTGCTGTTCGCCTCGGGCGGCTACCAGATCGTGCTCGGCGGGCTCGCCCGCAGCTTCGACGCGGTGCCCGTCGACGGCCTGCTCGACCTCGCCTCGCCCGCAGAGATGCTCGTCGACGGGGTGGTGCAGATGTTCCTCGGCGCGGTGCAGATCGCAGGTCCTCTGCTGCTGGTGCTCTTCCTCGCGGATGCCGGTCTCGGCCTCATCACGCGCGTCGCGCCCGCGCTCAACGCGTTCGCGATGGGCTTCCCGATCAAGATCCTGCTCACGCTGGTGCTCGCCGGGTTCACCTTCATCGCCCTGCCCGAGATCATCGACGCGCTCACCACCGAGGCGCTGCGGATGATGCAGGGGGTGGGGCGATGAGCGACAGCGGCGAGCGCAGCGAGAAGGCGACCGACAAGCACCTGCGCGAAGCCCGCCAGAAGGGCAAACTCTCGCGCAGCCAGGATCTCACCGCGTGGCTGGGCATCGCCGCCGCCGGGATCACGATGCCCGCGGCGATGGCGGCCGGCGCCGCGGCCGGCACCGAGCAGCTCATCACTCTGCCGTCGATCATGCGCGACCCGTCGCCGCAGGCGGCGCTGAGTGTGCTGGGGCTCGGCCTCGGATCGGTGCTGCCCACCCTCGGCACGCTGCTCGTCAGCGTCGCGGTGGTCACGCTGATCGGCGCGGTCGTGCAGGGCGGCGTGCGGATGCGCAAGCTGTCGGGCCGCTACGAGCAGTTCAATCTCGTCTCGGGCGCGAAGCGCCTCTTCGGCATGCAGGCGCTGTGGGAGGGCGCGAAGGCCCTGCTCAAGACCGCCGCGATCGCCGTCGCCCTGTGGGCGGTGATCGCATCGCTGATCCCCGTGCTCTCGGTCAGCGGGGCGCACTCGATCACCCGCCTGCTGAGCACCGCCGCGGGCGGAACCGCGACGCTGCTGCAGGTGGCCGTCGCGGTCGGCCTGGGGCTGGCGGCCATCGACGTGTTCGTGGTGATGCGCCGCAACATGAAGCACACCCGCATGACCAAGCGCGAGGTGCGCGATGAGCACAAGAGCTCCGAGGGCGACCCGCTGATCCGCCAGCAGCGCCGCTCACGCCAGCTGGCGATGAGCCGCAACCGCATGATCGCCGCCGTCGGCGGGTCGGACGTGGTGCTGGTGAACCCCACGCATGTGGCCGTCGCGCTGCGCTACGAGGTCGGCCGTTCGGCGCCGAAGGTCGTCGCGAAGGGCAAGGGCGTCGTCGCCGAGCGCATCCGCGAGCGGGCGACCGAGGCTGGTGTGCCGATGGTGCGCGACGTGGCGCTCACCCGCGCCCTGCACGCCGCGTGCGAACTGGGGCAGGAGATCCCCGCAGAGCTGTACACGGCGGTCGCGCGAGTGCTCGTGTTCGTCGACATGCTGCGCAAGCGCGGGTCGGCGCGCGGCGTGCACGCCATCCCGGAGAGGACCGCCTGATGAGAGATCAAGCGATGAGTCAGATGAGGAGAAGACGCGCATGCGCGGAATGCTGAACCGGATCGCGGTGCCCATCGCCGTGGTGGGCATCATCATGCTGCTGGTCGTGCCGGTGCCGCCGCTGCTGCTCGACATGCTGATCATCCTGAACATCCTGTTCGCGCTGGTGATCCTGCTGACGACGATGTTCATCCGGCGACCGTTGGACTTCTCGGTGTTCCCGTCCCTGCTGCTCGTGGCGACGCTGTTCCGGTTGGGCCTGAATGTGGCATCCACCCGTCTCGTGCTCGGCGAGGCGTACGCCGGGCGGGTGATCGAGGCGTTCGGTGCGATCGCCGTGGGCGGCTCGCTGATCATCGGCGCCGTCGTCTTCCTCATCCTCGTCGTGATCCAGTTCGTCGTGGTCACCAAGGGTGCCGAGCGCGTGGCCGAGGTGGGCGCGCGCTTCACCCTCGACGCGATGCCGGGCAAGCAGATGGCCATCGACGCCGACCTGAACGCCGGGCTCATCACCGACGCGCAGGCGCGTGAGCGGCGTGCCGAGGTCGCGGCCGAAGCCGACTTCTACGGCGCGATGGACGGGGCCTCGAAGTTCGTCAAGGGTGACGCGATCGCTGGTCTGGTGATCATCATCATCAACCTCGTCGGCGGCATCGCGATCGGCATGGTCTCGCACGGCATGGCGATCGAGGAGTCGGTGAACACCTACAGCCTGCTGACGATCGGCGACGGCCTGGTCACGCAGATCCCCGCCCTGCTCATGGCGGTGTCGACGGGCATGATCGTCACCCGCTCGAACGCCGAGACCGAGATGGGCAGCGAGGCGTTCGCGCAGCTCGGGCAGTCGGTCAACGCGCTGAACATCGCCGGATGCGCGGCGATCGTGATGGCGTTCATCCCCGGCATGCCGATGCTGCCGTTCATCGTCGTGGGAGCACTGCTGATCCTGGCCGCGCAGCGCATCAAGGCGACGCAGGCGGATGCCACGGCTGCCGACGCCGCCGAGCAGGCCACGCAGCCGGTGTCGTCCGATAGCACCGAGGAGCTCATGGAGCGGATGCGCGTGCACGCCCTCGAGATCCAGCTCGCCTCGGACGTCGTCGACCTCGTCACCGGCGGCCCGGATGACCTGCTCGCGCGGGTGAAGGCGCTGCGCCGGCGCATCGCGCTCGATCTCGGGCTCGTCGTGCCTCCCGTGCGCACCCGCGACAGCATCGAGCTCGCTCCGTCGACATATGTGATCCGCATCGCCGGCGTCGAGGCGGGGCGCGGCATCGTGCCGCCCGGTCGTCTGCTCGCGCTCGGCGCGGGACTCGACACGCTGCCCGGCACCGCGGTGCACGATCCGGTCTTCGGACTCGAGGGCAAGTGGATCCCGGTCGAGATGCGACACAGCGCCGAGTTCGCCGGCGCGACGGTCGTGGACCGGGCGAGCGTGGTCATCACCCACCTGTCGAGCGTGATCCACGCCGGAGCCGCCCGACTGCTCAGCCGTGAGGATGTGCGGCAGCTCACCGACGCGCTCAAGCAGGTCTCCCCCGCCGCGGTCGAAGAGCTCACCCCCGCGCTGCTGTCGCTCGCCGAAGTGCAGCGCGTGCTGCAGGGGCTGCTCGCCGAGCGCGTGCCGATCAACGACCTCAGCCGCATCTACGAGGCGCTGGCCCTGCGCGCGAAGACGTCGACCGAACCGGAGGGTCTGATCGAGGCCGCCCGCGCCGCGCTGGGCCCGGCGATCGCCGCCCGGTTCGCCGAAGACGGCGTGCTGCGGGTGATCATGATCACCCCGCTGCTCGAGCAGGCGATGCTCGAGAGCCTGCGCATGGGCGACGATGGTCCGCAGATCGTGTTCGACCCGCAGCGCATGGAGGCCGTGGTCGATTCGGTGCGCCAGGCGGTCACCGCCGCCGCGGCCGGAGACGGCGGCGAGCCCGTGCTGGTGTGCGCGCCGTCGCTGCGCTCCGCCGTGCGCCGGCTGGTGTCGGCGCAGACCGACGGGCTTCCCGTGCTGTCGTACACCGAGGCGAGCGGCTCGTTCACGATCGAGACGGTCGGGGTGGTGCGCGATGCGGCTCAGCCGGCCGTCAGCGGCATGGTTCCGCCTGCGCCGGTAGGCTGATCGGATGCTGGTGTTGACGAGGCGTATCGGCGAGAGCGTGCTGATCGGCGACGAGATCGAGGTGACGCTGCTCGATGTCAAGGGCGACAGCGTGCGCCTCGGCATTAAAGCACCGCGCACCACCCGCATCCAGCGTTCGGAGATCGTGCAGGCCGTCGAGGCCGAGAACGTCTCGGCAGCGGCATCCGGAGCGAGCGCCGCAGATGACATCCTCGCCGTGCTCACCCGCCGCCGCGACGCGGAATCCTGACCCTGTCTCTTATACACATCT
>NZ_MJIR01000035.1:0-85602 GCF_001878835.1 Microbacterium sp. AR7-10
GGAGTCCCGAGGGCGCGTCCGCCGTGCCTTCGGCAGAGACGGGGACCCATAAAGGGAGGCGCTTCAGCACGATCCAGTCAGGATCACAAGCGAGGAGGCCTTGGACAGGCGCAGGGACCCAAAGGGGCTCAAGGACCCCCAAAGTGACAGGTCCTGCGGCAGGCTCAGGGACCCAAAGAGGGTCAGGGATCCCAAGCGGGCGGTCCTTCGGCAGGCTCAGGGACCCAAAGAGGGTCAGGGATCCCAAGCGGGCGGCCCTTCGGCAGGCTCAGGGACCCAAAGAGGGTCAGGGACCCAAAGAGGCTCAGGGCCCCAAAGAGGCTCAGGGCCCTGAAGACGGTCAGGGACCCGAAGGGTCAGGGACCCGAAGGGTCAGGGGCGGGGGCAGGTGCCGGGATCGAGGAGCGTGGAGTCGACCGTGATCCGGCCGTCGGCGGCGATGTCAGCCACAGCCCGGCTGCCCTCGATGCGCAGGCCGGTGAGGGTGATGCCGGCAGGAAGACGATCGGCGACGCAGATGCGCTGCGGCTCGGTGATCGCGGCTCCCGCCGCTCCGGCCAGACCCGAGACGGCGTCCAGGTCCACCGCCGCGCCGTTGAACATGAGCGAGACCGGAGTCAGCAGCAGGTCGCCGTCATCGGCCGCGGGGGTGACCGTGAGCCCGACCGGGATCCGGCTGCCGAAGAGCTCGAGGTCGGCCTCGATCGTCGCGTTCGGCGCCGCCAGCTCGATGCCCGAGACGGGCAGCTGCGACGCGTCGAGCAGCGACGCGAACTCGTCCTGGTCGACCGAGACGGTGCCCTGCGCGGCCCCCAGCGCACCGCCCGAAACGGGCACCTCGCTCGCGGTGACCCGAGCGGAGCCGGTGATGCCGCCGATCGTCACCTCGTCCGAAGCGAGCTTCACCTCGTCCAGCGTGCCCGAGATCAGCTGGGGCAGGATGACGCCGGGCACCTGCACGTCGAGCTGCTGCTCAGCCGGCAGGTCGAGGTGGGAGATCACGAGCGAGCGGATCGTGTTCGGCACCGCCGCCCGCGCCACGAGCTCGCCGACGGCGACGAGAGCCCCCAACACGAGCACGATGACGAGCACGACCCAGGGCCAGCGCGGCCGACGCCTGACGGCGGTCGTGTTCGTCATGCTGTCACATCCTCTCGGGGGCCGAGACTCCGAGCAGGTCGAGACCGTTGCGCAGCACCTGACCGGTGGCGTCGTTCAGCCACAGCCGGGTGCGGTGCACCGTCTGTATCGGGTCGTCGCCCTTGGGGATGACCCGGCAGTTGTCGTACCAGCGGTGGTAGAGACCCGCGAGCTCCTCGAGGTAGCGCGCGATGCGGTGCGGCTCGCGCACCTCGGCTGCGAACGCCACCAGGCGGGGGAACTCCTGCAGCGCCCCGAGCAGAGCGCTCTCGGTCTCGTGGGTGAGCAGTTCGGGAGCGAACTCCGAGCGGTCCACGCCGGAGTCCGCGGCATTGCGCGCCACGTTGTGCGTGCGCGCGTGCGCGTACTGCACGTAGAACACCGGGTTGTCGTTCGTGCGCTTCTGCAGCAGCTCGGGATCGAGATCGAGCGGCGAGTCGGCCGGCGATCGCTCGAGCGCGTAGCGCAGCGCGTCTGTGCCGATCCATGCCCGCAGGTCATCCATCTCGATGATGTTGCCCGCGCGCTTGGACAGGCGGGCACCGCGCACCGACACGAGCTGGCCGATGAGCACCTGGATGTTCTTCTCCGGATCCTCGCCGGCCGCCCCCGCGATCGCCTTGAGACGATGCACGTAGCCATGGTGATCGGCGCCGAGCAGGTAGATCTTGTTCTGGAATCCGCGATCGCTCTTGTTGAGGTAGTAGGCGGCGTCGGCGGCGAAGTACGTGTATTCGCCGTTCGAGCGGCGGATGACCCGATCCTTGTCGTCGCCGAAGTCGGTGGTGCGCACCCAGACGGCACCGTCCTCATCGAAGACATGACCCTGGTCGCGCAGACGGTCGACCGCCTGATCGACGAGGCTCGGCCCCTCGGGGCCCTGGGCGTGCAGGGTGCGCTCGGAGAACCAGACGTCGAAGGGCACGTTGAAGGCGTCGAGGGATGCCCGGATCTCGGCGAGCTGATACTCGTACGCCTGGTCACGGGCGATCACGAGCTGCTCGGCCTCGGGCAGCTCGAGCAGGCCGGGGTGCGCGGCGAGCACGCGCTTCGCGAGCTCGGCGATGTACTCGCCGGGGTAGCCGCCCTCGGGCGTCGGCTCGCCCTTGGCCGACGCGAGGATCGACAGCGCGAAGCGCTCCATCTGCACCCCGGCGTCGTTGATGTAGTACTCGCGCACGGCGTCGGCTCCGCTGGCGAGCAGCAGACGCACGATCGAGTCGCCCAGGGCTGCCCAGCGGGTGTGACCGATGTGCAGCGGCCCGACGGGGTTGGCGGAGACGAACTCGACGTTCACCGAGACCCCGTCCTGGGAGTCGTTGGTGCCGTACGCGTCCCCCGCCTCGACGATGGTCTTCGCGAGGGCGCCTGCTGCGCCCGCCTCGAGGCGGATGTTGATGAAGCCGGGTCCGGCGACCTCCACGGCCTGGATGCCGTCGGTCCTCGTCAGGCCGTCGGCGATCCGCTGCGCCAGCTCGCGCGGGTTCGACCCCAGCCGCTTGGCCACGCGCATCGCGATGTTCGTCGACCAGTCTCCGTGGTCGCGATTGCGCGGACGCTCGAGCACGATGTCCGCGGCGTCGACGCCGAGGGCCTCATCCGGTCGCAGCGAGGCCGCGATCGGGTCGAGGACGGCGAGGACGGCGGCGGAGAGGGCTTCAGGGTTCATAGGGGATCAAGTCTACGGCTCGCCGCATCCCCGGCCGGAAACCCGGGCGCGCACACGCGCTGGAGCCCTTCGTGATTCATTCGTGACGTGGCGGTGTTTGACGTTTTCGTCGCATGAGAATAGTTTTCAGTGCAACGGGGATTCCGGACGAGAGCTCGCGCTCCCGCCCCCCGACGAACCTGGAGGCAATGGTGCCACGGACCCGCGACATCGGAAACGGCCTGACGATCGCACGGCGCATCGCAGATCGCCGGCGCACCATGCCCGCGGCCATGAGCAGGATCGCCGACGTGGTCGCCGATCACCCGGCGGCTCCCGTGGAGCTGACCATCACCGAACTCGCCGATCGCGCCGGTACGTCCGCTGCCACCGTCACCCGCTTCTGCCGCGCACTCGGCTTCGACGGATACACCCAGTTCCGGGTCGGAGTGGCCTCCGAGATCGGCCGCGGCGATGCCGAGGAGAGCTGGCATGCCGACATGGGTCGCGAGCTGAGCGCCTCCGACGAGCCAGGCAAGATCCTGCAGACGCTGCTGAACCTGCACGTCGAGAGCCTGCAGAGCACGGCGAGGGGCCTCGACCTCGACGCGGTGCTGCGCGCCGCCGACGCGATCACCGCGGCGCGTCACGTCGACATCTACGGCGTCGGCGGCAGCGGGGTCATGGCTCGCGAGTTCCAGGGGCGGCTCTACCGCATCGGCGTCAACGCGCACTGCTGGTCGGACGTGCACGACGGACTCACCAGCGCGGTGCTGCAGGATCAGTCGTCGGTCGCGATCGGCATCTCCAGCACCGGGCGCACCGAGGAGACGGTGCAGATGCTCTCCCAGGCTCAGTCGGCAGGAGCGTTCACCGTGGCGATCACGCATGACATCGATTCGCCCCTCGCCGCACTCGCCGACATCTCGCTCGCCACGGCGGAGCCCACCGCCTACCTGCGCCCCGACGACCTGTCGGTCAAGCACTCCCAGCTGCTCGTGCTCGACCTGCTCTACGTGCTCGCCGCACAGCAGACCTTCGGGGTGGCCGCCACCCGTCTGGCCGCCAGCGCCATGGCCGTGGCCCCGCACCGCCGCGCACCGCGCGCGCACCGGCCCGACACCACCGGGCCCTGAGGTCGCTGAAGAACCCGACCCCCAACACCGATTCACATCCACAACGGAAGGTAATGAGATGGACATCAAGGACGCATCCATCAGCCGTCGCAACCTGCTGCGCGGTGCGGCAGCCGCAGCGCTGCTGCTGCCGTTCGGCGCCACCCTCGCCTCGTGCGCCGCTCCCGGCGGCGGCGGTGGCGAGAAGGGCCCGGCCGGTGAAGTCACAGCCGACAACCCGTTCGGCGTGGCAGCCAACTCGAAGGTCGATGCGGTGATCTTCAACGGCGGCTACGGCATCGACTACGTCGAGAACTCCGCGAAGCTGATGGAGAAGAGCAAGGGCCTGGACGGCGTGACCGTCAAGGTCTCGCCCTCGACGAAGATCGCCACCGAGCTGCAGCCACGGTTCGTCGGCGGCAACCCGCCGGACCTGATCGACAACTCGGGCGCCAACTCGATCGGATGGAACACCATCCTCGATCAGCTCGAAGAGCTCGACGATGTGCTCGAGGCGAACAACACCGACGGCGAGAAGATCGCCGACACGGTGTTCTCCGGCGTGAAGGATCCGGGCACGTTCGACGGCAAGTTCGTCGCCCTCAACTACGTGCTCACGGTCTACGGCATCTGGTACTCCTCGAGCCTCTTCGAGGAGAACGGCTGGTCGGTGCCCACGAGCTGGCAGGACCTGAAGGACCTCGGCGCCAAGGCGAAGGAGCAGGGCAAGTACCTGTTCCTGTGGGGCAAGGAGGCGGCGACCTATTACCAGACGATGGTCATCGACTCGGCCGTCGTGCAGGCCGGCGACGACGTGCGCCTGCCGCTGGAGAACCTCGCCGAGGACGCGTGGTCGCACCCCGTGCTGCAGGACATCCTGAACATCTTCTACGAGCTGATCCAGGCCGGCTACGTCAAGCCCGGCGGTTCGGGCACGCAGTTCACCGAGGCGCAGGCGCAGTGGAGCAACGCACAGGAGGCGCTGCTGTACCCGTCCGGCTCGTGGATCGAGAACGAGATGAAGGATCAGACGGCCGACGGCTTCAAGATGAAGGGCATCTCGGAGCTGCCTCTGGACGGCAACCAGACCACGCCCGCGGGCACGGCCCGCGTCGAGGCGGGCGAGCCGTTCATCGTGCCGTCGAAGGCGAAGAACCCCGAGGGCGGCAAGGAGCTGCTGCGCACCATGCTGTCCAAGGAGGCGGCGACCGACTTCGCCAAGAGCAAGCTCGCGCCGACGGTCGTCAAGGACACCGTCCCCGCCGACGGCTTCGGCTCCACCGCGCTGGTCTCGCAGTCCGAGATCATCGCCGCCGCCGACGGCAACGTGTTCACCATCAAGTCGACGAACCTGTACGGCATGAACAGCGACCAGCTGCCGATCTGGAACTCGTTCCTGGACGGAAAGATGGACGTCGCCACGCTCACCACGCAGCTGCAGGCCCTGGTCGACAAGGTGCGGGAGGACGACTCCATCAAGAAGATCGAGATCAAGTGACCACTGCTCCCGGTGTCGACGCGGCGCTGGACACCGTCGCCGTGACGGCGGCCCGGGCGGGGCGGCGCAAGCCGCCCCGCCTCGGGCGGCGCCCGCTGACCTTCGACTACATCTCCTTCCTGCTGGTGTTCCTCGGCCTGCCGGTCGCGGTGTTCCTGATCTTCGTGATCTCGCCGTTCGTGCAGGCCGTGTACTACTCGATGACCAACTGGACGGGCTTCACGCCCGAGATGGACTTCATCGGGGCGAAGAACTTCGTGAAGCTCTTCGCCGACGCGACCTTCATGCAGGCGATGGGCAACAACATCCTGCTCGCCATCGTGCTGCCGCTGATCACGCTCACGATCGCGCTCGTCTTCGCGAGCATGATCACCATCGGCGGCCCGAGCAGCGGTCAGGTGCGCGGGCTGCGCGCGTCCAGCTTCTACCGGGTGGTGTCGTTCTTCCCGTACGTCATCCCCGCGATCGTCATCGGCATCCTGTGGAGCATGATCTACACCCCCAGCGGCCTGCTGAACGGCCTGCTCGGGGCGGCCGGGATCGACATGAACGACTTCGCCTGGCTGGGCGATGAGCGCACCGCGATGGGTGCCTCCATCTTCGTCATGGCGTGGGGCATGATCGGCTTCTACATGGTGCTGTTCATCGCGGCGATCAAGGGCGTGCCCGCCGAGATCTACGAGGCGGCGCGCATCGACGGCGCGGGCCGGTTCCGCACGACCGTGTCGATCACGCTGCCGCTCATCCGCGACAACGTGCAGACCGCCTACATCTACCTCGGCATCATGGCGCTGGACGCCTACGTCTACATGGTGGCGCTGAACGCGACCGGCGGGCCGGGCAACAGCACCCTCGTGATGAGCCAGTACCTGTTCCGCACGGCCTTCGAGAAGGGCCAGTTCGGCCTCGCCAGCGCCATGGGCGTGGTGCTGGCCGTGATCACACTCATCTTCGCCGCGGCGGTGTTCCTCGTGAACCGTCTCACCGGCGGCAAGGACGACGGAGGCCGAGCATGAGCCAGCAGACCCGGACCCTGATCGCCGTCGACCCCCGACGCGCGCGCCGCGAGGGCGGCGTCGACCGCAAGGCCAGGTCGACCCCGGGGGATCGCGTCGTCGGCGCGGTGTCGCACGTCGTGCTGACCATCTGGGCGATCGTGGTGATCCTGCCCATGCTGTGGACCCTGCTGAGCTCGTTCAAGTCCACGAGGGAGATCTTCGCGTCCCCGTTCGGGCTGCCCGCGCAGTGGAACCTCGACAACTACGCCTCCGCCTGGGGCAAGTACAACTTCGGGCAGATGTTCCTGAACACGGTCATCGTCGTGGGTGCCGCTCTCATCCTGGTGATGCTGCTGGGCGCCATGTGCGCCTACGTGCTCGCCCGCTTCTCGGTACCGGGCAGCCGCGTGATCTACTACCTGATGCTGGCGGGACTCACCTTCCCGGTGTTCCTCGCCATCGTGCCGCTGTTCTTCATCCTGCAGGGCATGGGCCTGCTGAACACGCTGCCGGGGCTGATCCTCACCTACGTGGCCTTCGCGCTGCCGTTCACGGTCTTCTTCCTGTTCTCGTTCTTCAAGTCCCTGCCGTACGAGATCCAGGAGGCGGCGTACGTCGACGGAGCCAGCGAATGGCGCACCTTCTTCCAGGTGATGCTGCCGATGGCGAAGCCCGGACTCGCCGCGGTGGCGATCCTGAACTTCCTCGGCCTCTGGAACCAGTTCCTGCTGCCCGTCGCGCTGAACACCGATCAGGCGAAGTACGTCCTCTCGCAGGGCATGGCGGCGTTCGCGTCCGCCGCGGGATACGCCGTGGACTTCGGCGCGCTGTTCGCCGCCGTGATCATCACGATCGCCCCTGTGCTGCTGGTGTACATCTTCTTCCAGCGTCAGCTGCAGGGCTCCGTCACCCAGGGGACGTCCAAGTAGCCGGCATCCGTCGCTTACGCTCTTCTCATGACCCTGCACTCGCCGACCCGACGGCGTCGCACGGCCCTCGCGCTCGGAGGCGCCCTCGCGGTCGCGCTCGCCGTCACCCTCGGCATCACTCGTCCCTGGCTGCCGCCCGCGGAGACCGCTCCGGTCGCCGCGGCCGAGAACGGCGTCTCGCCGGTGGCTCTGACGCTCCCCGACGATCCCGAGGTGCTCGTCTTCGGCGACTCGTGGACCTACGGGTCGGCGGCGACCGTCCCGACGAACGGCTACGCGTATCGTCTCGCCCGGCTCATCCCCGGCGACACGGTGGTGCGCGGGGTGCGCGGCAGCGGTTACCAGCGCCCAGGGCTCGATGGGCCGGACTTCCTCACCCGGGTCGCCGAGCTGGAGTCGTGGATCGACCCCGATCTGATCATCCTGCAGGGATCGATCAACGACCGTCTGTCGGACGCGGCCGCATACCCCGCCGCGGTGAACGCGGTGTGGGATGCCGTGGTCGCCCGGTATCCGGACGTGCCCATCGTCATCCTCGGACCTGCGCCGCACGAGCTGCCGGTCGGTGCGTCGACGGCGCGCATCGACCGCGACCTCGCCGACCTCGCGGCGACGCGCGGCTGGCGCTACATCTCCCCCGTGCAGGAGGAGTGGATCACCGAGGCGAACTACCTGCAGCTGATCGATGTCGGCGCCGGGCGCAAGCATCTCTCCGATGCCGGTCACGCCTACCTCGCCGAGAGGGTCGCCGCGGCGCTCGAGCGCTTCCGCACCGCCCCGGTGACCGCGGCCGACGAGGTCAAGCCGAAGCCGGCGAAGTAGTCAGCCGGCCACGGGGTACTCGACCGTGCCGTCCCTGGGCTCCGCGCCCGGCGTCAGCGTCGCCTCCGCCACCCGGCCGTCCGGCATCAGATGGCCCACGGCGACACCGCGCGCCAGCAGATGATCGGCGATGATCCGCCGGTGGCAGCGCCACCAGACCGCCTCCGAGCACATCACCGCCGCTGCCCCGGCGACGTCCTCCGCGACGGCCAGCAGCTCATCGACGCCCTCGGCGAACTCGCCGCTCAGCGCGTAGTCGGCGTAGTTGTGGAAGCTGCGGTTGCGCCACATCCCGTTGACCTCGTCGGGGACATCGCGCTGCAGGTTCCGGCGTCCGCCCAGCTGCTCGATGCGCAGATACCGGATGTCCTGCTCGGGCAGCGAGGCGGCGAGGGCATCGGCGTTGAACCACGGGTACCGGTTCGAGCCGGGCAGGCGGCGCACGTCGATCACCGCGCCCACATCGGCCGCGCGCAGCAGACCGGTGAACTCCTCGAGAGGGTGGGTGGAGTGGCCGACGGTGAGGATCATCGCTCAGTCGTCGAGCAGGGTCAGCGCGCTGCCCTTGTGCGCCGCGATGTGGTCGGTCCTGTCGCTCTTGATCTCGTACTGCGGCTCGTCGTCGCTGGCGCGTCGCGTGCGGCCCTTGAACTCGAAGTCCGCGGTGTGCACCGTGGTGATGCGCCCGCGCACCCGCCCCGCCTCGGAGTTCCAGCTGACGTGGTCCCCGACCCTGTACCGTCTCGTCATCGCAGCGCTCCTCTCGCGATTCCGCTGCCGGAGACGAGAGAAGACCGCCCGGTGGACGGTCTTCTTCTGATACGTGCCCCCGACAGGAATCGAACCTGCGACCTACGGTACCGGAAACCGGCGCTCTATCCGCTGAGCTACGGAGGCGTACCGGACGAGCCTACCAGCTGCGGGATGAGCGGATTGCACGCGCCCGCGACCGGCGGCGCCGCGCGCGGCACCCGGCACCCCGGGAATGCTCACACGAGGAAGAACGGCAGCAGACCCGGGTTGTGCGCGTGCACGAGCACCGCGAACACGACGGCGTCGAAGAGCAGGTGCACGGTGACGACGTACGCGAGCGAGTGCGTGCGCAGGAAGATCCAGCCCTGCAGCAGCGCGAACGGGATGGTGAGCACCGGCCCCCAGGCCCGGTACCCCAGCTCCCACAGGAACGACACGAACACGATCATCTGCAGCACGTTCGCGCTCATCGCCGACATGTGCCGGCGCAGCAGCGCGAAGACGGTGCAGATGAAGAACAGCTCGTCCCAGATGCCGACCGCGCCGACCCCGACGAACAGCCGAGCGATCAGGTCGGGCGAGTCGACCACCGGCCAGTTCTGATAGACGCCGCTGGTGATGAAGTAGTACGGCAGGATCAGCCAGCCGAGCACGAGCACCGCGACCAGCCACGCCCACTGCCACAGCGCCCAGCGCCTGCCCGTGCGCCACGGGAACGAGATCGCGCGGTCGCCGAACGCGAACCGCGACAGCAGATACGGCACGAGCACGGCTCCGCCGAGCGCGAGCGTGAATCGCAGCATCGCGAGATTGTCGAGCTTCGCCTCGAGTGAGATGGCGTGCACGATGAGCATGCCGATGCCGATCAGCGCCAGGTCCCTGGTCAGCGACGGCGCACCCTGCTCGCCTGCATCCCGGTCGCGATGATGCCGTACGAGGACGGCGCCGCGCTCGAGCAGAGCCGCTGTGCCGACACCTGCGGCCAGCAGCAGCCATCCGACCCACGTCCAGCCGAGCACGAAGAACGCCGGAGCGGCCGCGCAGACCAGAGCGGCCGGAGGGATGCTGCGCCAGCCGGTCGTCGTCACACCCGCGACACCCGGCGATAGGTCAGGTCGCGGATCTCGCGCCCCTTGGCGATGCCCTTGCGCTCGAAGGCTGTCATGACGCGACCCTCGAAGCGCTCGGCCCAGTCGCCGTCGAACGCGCGCTCGAACTCGGGCGCATCGTCGAGCACCTCGCGCATCTGCAGGGCGTAGTCCTCCCAGTCGGTGGCCAGGCGCAGCAGACCCCCGTCCGCGATCGCACGCCCGGCGGTCGCCGGGAAACCGGGGCGGATCAGACGTCGCTTGGTGTGGCGCTTCTTGTGCCAGGGGTCGGAGAAGAAGATCCACACCTCGGAGGCCGACCCCTCGGGCAGATATGTCGAGAGCACCTCGGGAGCGTTCGCCTCGATCAGGCGCAGGTTGCGCACGTCGACGGCTGCGGCGTCGAGCATGGTGCGTGCCAGGCCGGCCCGGAAGACCTCGACGGCGAGGAAGTCGGTGTGCGGCGTGGCAGACGCGGCGGCGATGATGGCATGACCCTGGCCCGAGCCGATCTCGACGATGAGCGGCGCTTCGCGGCCGTACTCGGCCGCGACATCGAGCCGCGCCTCGGGATGCACCGAGGTGAAGGCGACATCGCGGGGGACATCGAGCAGATAGAACGGCGCGTGCTCCTCGAATGCCCGCTCCTGCGCCTCCGACATGCGGCCGCTGCGCCGCACGAACGAGACGGGCTCATCGCGGAAGATCCGGGGCTCAGGCATCCCTCGAGGATACCGGGGACCCGTGCCCTCCCCCACCGGGAGACCTCTCGACCGGCCGCTCACGGCGCGGGCGCCGTCACGAAGTCGATGAGCTCCTCGACCCGGCCTAGCAGTGCCGGCTCGAGGTCTCGGTAGGTGGTGACGCGCCCGAGAATCCGCTTCCAGGCGTGCGCGATGTCCGTCTGGTCGTCTGACGGCCAGCCGAAGGCACGGCAGATGCCCGTCTTCCAGTCGGTGCCGCGCGGGACCTCGGGCCAGGAGCGGATGCCCATGGCCGCCGGGGTCACGCACTGCCACACATCGATGTACGGGTGGCCCACGATCTTCAGGTGCCGACCGTGCGGGCCGCGCATGATCTGCTCGACGATGCGCGTCTCCTTCGAACCGGGCACCAGATGATCGACCAGCACGCCGTAGCGCCGGGTGGCGGACGGCGGCGAGTCCGCGAGCAGCTCGTCCAGCAGGTCGAGGCCCCTCAGGTATTCGACGACGACGCCCTCCACTCGCAGATCCGCTCCCCAGACCTTCTCGACGAGCTCCGCGTCGTGACGCCCCTCGACGAGGATGCGGCTGGGCAGCGCCACCCTGGCCCGGTCGTCGGCGACGGCGAAGGATCCGGATGCCGTTCGCCGAGGCCCCGACTGCTTCACCTTCGGAACGACGAGCTTCACCGGCTTGCCGTCGATCATGAACCCGCCGCCCAGCGGAAAGCTGCGCCGACGTCCCTTCCAGTCCTCGAGCTCGACCATGCCGGCCTCGACCCGGGTGACCGCGCCGCAGTAGCCGTCCTGTGCGACCTCGACGACGAGATCCCTCTCTGCCGCGACCTCGGTCGTCTTGGCGAAACCGCGCTGGCGCCACCCGCCGGCGAGCACGTCGGAACCGTACATGTCGTCCATGCCTCCCAGCGTATGCGTCTGCGCTGAGGGCGAACGGCGAACCCGCCGTGGATGCTGTCGCCTGTCGTGCCCAGTGCATAGACTCGTGCCATGGTGCACGCCTGCGGGCCGGAGGGAACTCTATGACGAATCGGTGGCGGACCGCGGCCGCGGTCCTGCTCGGTGTTCTGCTGGGGGCGCTGACGCTGAGCACGGCCTCCGCGACCGACCCGGGCGAGCTCGACGGGCAGATCACCGATCGCAGCGGCGTCATCTCCACCTCTGATCGAGCGGATGCCGAGGCCACCCTCGACAGGCTTCGCGACGAGGCCGGCATCGACCTCTTCTTCGTGATGGTCCCGCAGTACACCTCGCCCGCGGATCCTGCCGAGTGGACCACCCGAACGGCGAAGGGCAACGGCTTCAGCGACACCCAGTACCTCATCTCGGTGTCGACCGAGGGGCGCAACTACACGATGTACCGCCCGGACGCAGGGCAGATGAGCGTCGAGCAGCGCGATGAGATCCTCGCCGCGATGCGACCGGATCTGTCGAACAGCGACTTCAGCGGCGCCGTGGTCGCCGGCGCCGACAAGGCGTACGACATCTATGTGCTCGAGCCCCGGCGCGCGGCCGAGCAGCAGCAGCGCGCCGCCGAGACCGCCGCACGCGCAGCGGTCGTCGTCGGGACCGTCGTGGTGATCATCGTCGTGATCGTCGTCGCCCTGCTGCTCGTGCGCCGTGCCCGCAAGCGCGCCGCGGACAGGGCGGCGAAGCAGGCGCAGCTGGCCGAGCTCGGCAGGCAGGCGAACATCGCGCTGGTGCGCACCGACGACCTCGTGCGCACCAGCGAGCAGGAGATGGAGTACGCCAGGGCGCAGTTCGGCGACGAGGTGATCGGCCCCTTCCTGCTCGCTCTGCGGACGTCGCGCTCCAACCTCGACGAGGCGTTCTCGCTGCAGCAGAAGCTGGACGACGAGATTCCCGACTCCGACGAGCAGCGCATCGAATGGAACCAGCGCATCCTGCAGCTGTGCTCGGATTCGACGCAGGTGCTGGAGGAGCGCAAGACCGAGTTCGACGAGCTGCGTGAGCTCGAGCAGAACGCTCCTGCCGCTCTCGAGAACGTGCGCCGTCTGCGCGCGGCCGCCGGTGCGGAGATCGAACGCGCCGACCGCATCCTCGCCGACCTCGCCGCGGTCTACGCGCCGTCCGCGATCTCACCCGTCGTCGGCAACACGGCCGAGGCCCGCTCGCGGATGGCTTTCACCGACGAGCGCATCCGGGAGGCCGACGCGCTGATCGCTGCGGGCGAGACCGGCGACGCCGCGGTCGCCGTGCGCGCGGCAGAAGGCGCCGTGCAGCAGGCCACCCAGCTCGAGGACGCGATCGAGAAGCTGCAGAGCGACCTGCAGGCGGCGGACGAACGGGCCGGGGCGCTGGTGTCGGAGCTGAACGCCGACGTGCAGACAGCTCGTTCCCTCCCCGACCCCCAGGGCGGCATCGCTCAGGCGGTCGCGGCGACGCTCCAGGGCATCCAGCAGGCTCAGGCGATGCTGGCGCCCTCCGGACGCGACCCTCTCGACGCGCTGCGGGTGCTGGAGGCGGCGAACACGTCGATCGACGCGGTGATCCAGCACGGCCGCGACGAGCAGGCCAGGATCGCCCGGGCGGTGAGCATGCTCGGCGACGCGGTCCGGCGGGCGGAGGTGCAGATCTCCACCGCGGAGAGCTTCATCCTCAATCGTCGCGGATCGATCTCGTCGACCGCCCGCACCCGGCTCGCCGAAGCACAGGCGACGCTCGACCAGGCGAGATCGGTCGCTCGAGTCGATCCGGTCGGCGCGCTCGCACTCGCGCAGCGGGCGGATGCCCTGGCATCGGAGGCCATCCGGATCGCGCAGAGCGACTACTCGGGGTTCACCGGCGGCGGCGGTCGAGGCGGCGACACGCTCGGCGCGCTCCTCGGCGGCATCCTCATCGGCCAGGCCACCGGCGGCCACCACGGCGGCGGCTGGGGCGGGGGCTGGGGCTCCGGAGGCGGCGGCTGGAGCTCAGGCGGCAGCGGCGGCGGCGGATTCTTCGGCGGCGGCGGCGGAGGCGGCGGCTTCTCGGTCGGCGGCTTCGGCGGCAGCTCCGGCAGCAGCGGCGGCGGCGGGGCGTTCTGACAGCTTCCCGAGTCCACCTCCTTCTACGACCAACGACCACGACAACCTGAGAAAGCAAAGGAATGAACATGGCAAAGGAATCCATCTTCGGACGCATCTCGACCCTCCTCCGCGCGAACATCAACTCGCTCCTCGACCAGGCCGAGGATCCGCAGAAGATGATCGACCAGCTGGTGCGGGACTACAGCAACAACATCGCCGATGCCGAGTCCGCGATCGCCGAGACGATCGGCAACCTGCGACTGCTGGAACGCGACCACGAAGAGGATGTGCGTGCGGCGCGCGAGTGGGGCAACAAGGCCCTCGCCGCCAGCCGCAAGGCCGACGAGCTGCGTGCCGCGGGCAACACCACCGACGCGGACAAGTTCGACAGCCTCGCCAAGATCGCGCTGCAGCGCCAGATCGGCGAGGAGCGCGACGCGCAGGCCGCCGAGCCGCAGATCGCCGCCCAGACCGAGATCGTCGAGAAGCTCAAGAGCGGGCTGAACGGCATGAAGGACAAGCTCGGGCAGCTCAAGACGAAGCGCAGCGAGCTGCTCGCCCGCGCGAAGGTCGCCGAAGCGCAGACGAAGGTGCAGGATGCCATCGGCTCGATCAACGTGCTCGACCCCACCAGCGAGCTCGGCCGCTTCGAAGACAAGATCCGCCGCCAGGAGGCCCTCGCACAGGGCAAGGCCGAGATCGCGGCCTCCTCGCTCGACGCGCAGTTCGAGAGCCTCGAAGACCTCGGCGAGCTGACCGAGGTCGAAGCCCGTCTGGCCGAGCTCAAGTCCGGCGGCACTCCGCGTGCCGCCCTCGAAGCAGAGTGATCACCGGGGTGGATGCCGCACACCGGCATCCACCCCGCCTTCTCCCCTCGGAGAGACCATGACCCGTTTCCTGATCGTCCCGCAGTGGCAGGGCTCGCCGTCGACCCGCGCCATGCTGCTCATCGACGGCGCCGCCGCGATCGCCGACGACCTGCCGCGTCGCGACACGACCACGCTGGACGTGCCGCTCGAGGCCGGCGACTCGCTCGGCACCGGCATCCGTCGCCTCAGCGCCCTGCTGCGCACCCGCGAGCTCGTCGCAGAGCAGCTGGCCGCCACCGCCGAGCACACCGTGGTGGTCGGCGGCGACTGCAGCGTGAGCGCCTTCGCCCTGTCGGCGATCGACACCTCGGATCTCGCGGTGCTGTGGTGCGACGCGCACCCCGACCTGAACGATGCGCCGACGTCGCCCTCCGGCGCATTCGCCGGCATGGCGCTGCGGGCGGTGATGGGAGAGGGCGAGCCGCAGCTCGCCCTCTCGCCTGGCATCCCCGCCGAGCGCGTCATCCTGCTCGGCGCTCGCTCCATCGACGACACCGAGCGGGATGCCCTCGACCGGGTCACCCTGCTCTCCCCAGGAAGCCTGGGGGATCCGAGCGCCGTCTCCGCGGCGGTGCGCGCGACGGGTGCGCGGCGGGTGTGGGTGCACATCGACGTCGACGTGCTCGACCCCGCGGAGTTCGAAGGCGTATCCGAAGCCGCACCGTTCGGCGTGACTGCCGCCGATCTGGCCGCCGCGCTGCGGCGGCTGCGCGAGGAGGTGCCCTTCGCCGGCGCGACCATCGCCGGTTTCGCACCGCGCAGTCCGGCCGACGCCGTGCTCGATCTCGGTGCGATCCTTCGTCTGATCGGCGCGGTGGCATGACGACCTCGTGGCGCGCCGACGCGGATCGGGCACTCGAGCGCGGGCGTCGCATCGACCGGCTGCTGCCGAGCCTGCTGCTGGACTCGCCGATCAGCGGTCTCGGCTACGCCTGGGGCACCGCCGTCGGGTGGGTGTGGGGTTCGCTGTGGAGCACGGGACGGGTGCAGCGCCGGGAGGGGCTCTGGGTGTTCCGCGGCCTGCCGGCCTGGGCCTTCGCGCGAGGCGGCGTCTGCGTGGGCGGATGCTTCCTCACCGGCGACCGCGACCCGTCGGACGCGGTGCTCAGGCACGAGGCCGTGCACAAGCGCCAGTGGCGCCGATACGGGTTCCTGATGCCCGTGCTCTACCTGCTCGCAGGGCGCAACCCGCTTCGCAACAGGTTCGAGATCGAAGCGGGCCTCGAGGACGGCGGCTACGTTCCGCGTGCGCGCGGGACAGGTCAGTCGGAGAAGAGACCGTAGCGCGACGGGGCGTGGATCGCCTCCGCGGGCACGTCGCGGACATTCGTCAGGTGGTCGACGATGTCGACGGTGCTCAGCCAGCCGCCGAGCAGGATGACCTCGGTGCGCAGGCCGGCACCGGATTCGTCGCAGAGCATCTCGTCCGCCCACGCGATCGCCGCGCGACGGAGGGCCTCCCCTGTCGCGCGCGGCCGGGCACCTCTGCGGGTGCGCGCGAGCCAGGTCACGGTCATCCGCGGCGGCGCCGTGATCACACCGATGTCAGAGGCCTCGGGCACCTCGATGAAGACGCGTCCGACCGCGCACATCGGCAGCGTGGCAAGGGCGAGCTCGAGGTCGGCGAGCGAGTACTCATCTGCCGTGATCAGGTGCTGGACCTGCGGTCGACGGGATGCCCGGCGTGCGGCGCGGCTGCCTGCGTGCGTCTGCGTGGTGCCCATGATGGATTCACTTTACCACCGATGTAGGGTTGCCTAACCTCAGTCCACGAACGGTCACTCGAGAAGAGCATTCGCGAGCGCGTGCAGCTCGTCGTCGCTCATACCCGCATCGCGGAGATAGGCGGCCGCAGATCCGTAGCGCTCGTCGATCTCGTTAAGCAGCGCCGCCATCACGGGAGCGGGCGACTCGGTCGCGAGCTGCACGGCATTCGTCGCGTCCGGCAGGTGCGCCCGCAGGTACTGCACGACCGCCCGGTTCCGCTCGCGAGGCAGCAGGGAGGCCGTGAGCGCGTAGTCGGCGATCACGGCATCCCGATCTGCGCCGACCGCGCTGAGCGCCAGGGCGACGGTGACGCCGGTGCGATCCTTGCCGACGGTGCAGTGCACGAGCGTCGGCTCACCGGCGGCGATGACGCGCACCGCGTCGACGAGCCGGGGCGCGGACTCGTCGATCAGGTGACGGTACATCGCGGCGAGGTCCATGTTCAGCGCGAAGAACGATCCGACCGATCCGAGGAACAGCGGGATGCGGGTGACAGGCACCCCGGTGAGCGCAGACGGTTCGCGCTCGACCTCGGCGTCGTCCCTGAGATCCACGACGTGTCGCACACGCTGCGCGAGCACCTCCCGACCGTCGGCCGTGAGGTGTGCGAGGTGGCCGGAGCGCAGAAGCATTCCGGAGCGCACCCGCGAGGAGCCGGCGACGATGCCGCCGACGTCGCGGAGATTCGCCACGCCGCCCACCTCGAGCGCACTCATGCGCGCACTCCGGTCAGGGGCATTCTCATCCCTCCAGCCTACGCGCGGCGCGCACGGGCGACGGAAACCGTCCGAGTACAATCCGCCCAGTTAAATTCGCTCTGACTGAGCAATCAGCAGTCTAATGAAGACCTAAGTCATGCACAATGATCCGGCATTTCTCCGAGGCGGCGCCGCAAGAGCAGAATATGGCCGTGGTCCAAGACACCAGCGAGTTCCGCTATCTGCCCGCCCAGGCGCAGACCCTCGGCACCGACGTGCCCCACGCCGAGCGTATCGCGATCACCCTTCCCGACGGACGGGTTCTCAGCGCTCTGCGATTCGGCCTCGGCGACCCCGAGGTGACGCTGCTGCACGGCGCCGGCCTGAACGCGCACACCTGGGACGCGGTCGCGCTGCTGCTCGGCCGCCCGGCGATCGCGATCGATCTCGCCGGTCACGGCGACTCGTCGTGGCGCGACGACCTCGACTACTCCCCCGCCGTGCTCGCCGACGACGTGGCTCACGCTCTCGCTCACTGGGCACCGCGCCCGCAGATCCTCGTCGGCCACTCGCTGGGCGGGCTCACCGCCCAGGTGGTGGCAGCCCAGCATCCGGAGCGGGTGCGCGAGCTGGTGCTGGTCGACATCGTCCCCGGCCTCGACACCGATGCGGCGCCGGCGGTGCTGCGCGACTTCTACGCGGTCACCGACTTCGCCTCGCGCGACGAGGCGGTCGACCGCGCTCAGGCGTTCGGCTTCGGCGGCAGCCGAGCCGACACCGAACGCGGGGTCTTCTTCAACACGCGTGTGCGCGATGACGGTCGCGTGGAGTGGAAGCATCACTTCTCGCGGATCATCGCATCGGCGTTCGACTCGCTGAAGAATGAGCAGGCGGCATCCGGTGGCGCGCGGTGGACGCAGCTCGCCGCCGTCGCCGCCCCCGTCACCCTCGTGCGCGGTGAGCGCGGCTTCCTGGGCGACGCCGATGTCGCCGCCTTCCGGAAGCACCTTCCCGCAGCCGCCGTCATCACCGTGGACGCCGGACACAACGTCCAGGAGACGGCCCCCGATTCACTCGCCGCCATCGTGACCGGCGCTCTGACCAGCGAGACGCGCTGACCGCGCCCCGCACCACTTCGAGAGGACGACCCTTGTCTGCTTCCCCCACCAGGCTCACCGCCGGATCGGCCGCGCTCGGCCTCCTCGCCGCCGGCGTCTTCGCGCTCAGCGCCTGCACGCCGGCCGCCGAGCCGACGCCGACGGCCTCCGCTCCGGCCGACCCCGACGCGACCCTCACCGTCGGACTCGTGCTCGAGCCGACCAACCTCGACATCCGGCACACCAGCGGCGCCGCCCTCGAGCAGGTGCTCGTGGACAACATCTACGAGGGGCTCGTCACCCGCACGCAGGAGAACGACATCGAGGAGCGCCTGGCGAGCGCGTACGAGGTGTCGGCCGACGGGCTGACCTACGATTTCACCCTCAACGAGGGCGTCACCTTCCACGACGGCACCCCGCTCACCTCGGCCGACGTGGTCGCCTCGTACGAGACGGTCAGGACGGATGCCAGTGTGCAGGGCAACGCCGAGTTCGCCGGCGTCGCCTCGATCGAGGCTCCCGACGCGCAGACGGTGAGGATCACCCTCACGCAGCCCGACCAGAACTTCCTCTTCACCCTCACCGGCCCCGCCGGTCTCGTGTTCAAGAACGGCGACACGACCGATCTGAAGAACGACGAGAACGGCACGGGGCCGTTCGTGCTCGATCGCTGGGCCAAGGGCAGCGCCATCACCTTCGACAGGTACGACGAGTACTGGGGAGACAAGGCGACGATCGGCGAAGTCGTGTTCGAGTACATCCCGGACTTCACCGCCGGGGTCAATGCGGCACTGGACGGCACGCTCGACGTGCTCACCGCCGTCGACCCGAACCTCGTCTCGCAGCTCGAGGACACCGGCGACTTCACGATCACGACCGGTCGCACCACCGACAAGGCGACCCTCGCCTTCAACAACCGCAAGGCCCCCCTCGATGACGTGAGGGTGCGCGAGGCGCTGCGCCTCGCCGTCGACCACGAGGCGCTGGTCGAGGCGATCGGCGCCGGTCAGACGCTCTACGGGCCGATCCCCGAGCTCGACCCGGGGTACGAGGACCTCAGCGACGTGGCACCCTACGATCCCGCGCGGGCGAAGACGCTTCTGAAGGAGGCGGGTCACGAGAAGCTCGACCTCACCCTCACCATCCCGTCGTTCTACGGCACGACGGCTGCTCAGGTGCTCGTGTCCGACTACGCGAAGGTGGGCGTGTCGCTCGAGGTGAAGCGCGTCGAATTCCCGACGTGGCTCGAGGACGTGTACACGAACCACGACTACGAGCTCAGCTTCGTGCTGCACGTGGAGCCGCGTGACTTCGTGAACTTCGCCAATCCCGACTACTACTTCGGATACGACGACGCCGAGGTGCAGAAGCTGTACGCGCAGTCGCAGACGGAGACCGACCCGAAGAAGTCCGCGGAGCTGCTGAAGAAGGCTGCGCGCATCGTCTCGGAGGACCACGCGGCCGACTGGCTGTACAACGGCGCCACGCTCACCGCGCACACCGCCGCCGTGTCGGGCTTCCCGACCGACTCGATCAACTCGCGCATCGACCTCGCCGGCGTGACGAAGTCCGCGGAGTGATCCGCTACGCGCTCACTCGGGGGGTCCTGCTGATCGCAGGGCTCCTCGTGTCGAGCGCGATCATCTTCCTCACCCTGCGGGTGTTCCCCGGGGATGTCGCGCAGCTCATCGCGGGCACTCAGGCCGACCCGCAGACCGTCGAGGCGCTGCGCGAATCCCTCGGCCTGAACAAGCCGCTGCTCGCGCAGTACAGCGACTGGATCGCGGGCATCCTGCGCGGCGATCTCGGCGTCTCGCAGCTCAGCGGCGCCTCGGTCGGGGCCGAGCTCGTCGAGAAGTCGCGCGTGACCATCCCCCTCGGCCTGATGGCCCTGTCGATCGCCCTGCTCATCGCGGTGCCGTTCGGCGTGGCATCCGCCCTGCTGCGCGGGCGGGCGGGCGGAACCGCCCTCAGCTTCGCGGCACAGGCGCTCGCCGCCGTTCCCGTGATCTGGGCCGGGATGATGCTGGTCGTCGTCTTCGCACACGGGCTCGACTGGCTGCCCGCGCAGGGCTTCCCCCGCTCCGGATGGGCCACGCCCGCCCAGGCCTTCCAGTCGCTGCTGCTTCCCGCGCTCACGATCGGCATCGTCGAGGGCGCGATGCTCATGCGCTTCGTGCGCAGCGCCACCCTGCAGGCTGCCGGACAGGACTTCGTGCGCACCGCGGCGGCGAAGGGGCTCACCCGCCGTCAGGCGCTCATCCGCCACGGCCTGCCCGCCGTTGGCCTGTCGATCGTCACCGTGCTCGGGGTGCAGGTCGCCGGGATCGTGGTGGGCTCGGTCGTCATCGAGCAGCTGTTCACGCTGCCCGGCATCGGCCGGATGCTCGTAGCCGACGTCGGCACCCGCGACCTGGTCAAGGTGCAGAGCGAGCTGCTGGTGCTCACCGGGTTCGTGCTGATCATCGGGTTCGTCGTCGATCTCGTGCACCGTGCGGTCGATCCGAGACAGAGAGCGGAGGAGAGCTGATGCCCCGCTGGCTGCGTGCGCTGCTGTCGTCGTGGACGGGCAGGTTCGCCGTGCTCGTCGTGAGCGCGATCGCGCTGACCGCGGCCGTCTCGGTGTTCTGGACGCCGTTCGACCCGATGCTCTCCGACGTGCGCGGGCGCTGGGCGCCGCCCGGCTGGCCGCACCTGCTCGGCACCGACGGCACCGGACGGGACATCCTCAGCCTGATCATGGCGGGCGCCCGCACGACGGCCTTCGTCGCCGTCGGGGCAGGGATCGTCGCCACCCTCGTCGGCGTATCGCTGGCCGCCCTCGGGGCGCTGACGGCGAGGTGGCTGCGCGAGAGCATCGCGGTGCTGGTCGACATCCTCATCGCCTTCCCCGTGCTGATGATCGCGATGATGATCTCGGCCGTCTGGGGCGGGTCGCTGTGGGTTGTCGTCTTCGCGGTGGGGATCGGGTTCGGCGTGAGCATCGCCCGCGTCACCCGCCCCGAGCTGCGGCGCGTGCAGCAGAGCGATTTCGTGCTCGCGGGTCGGGCATCCGGACTCAGCGCCGGCCAGAATCTGCTGCACCACCTGCTGCCGAACATCGCCCCGGTGTTCATCGTGCAGCTGTCGTGGTCGATGGCGGTCGCCGTGCTCGCCGAGGCGGGACTGTCGTACCTCGGATTCGGCGCGTCGCTCACCGAGGCGTCCTGGGGCACGCTGCTGGCCGATCTGCAGCGCTACATCGGCGTGCATCCGCTCACCGTCGTCTGGCCGGGCCTGGCCATCACCCTCACCGTGCTGGGTCTGAACCTGCTCGGCGACGCGCTGCGCGAGGCGACCGACCCGACGCTCTCACGCCGCTCGGCGCAGCTGCACGTCCCGGAGGTGGTGGCATGACTCTCGAGGTCGAATCGCTGGTCGTCGAGCTCGACGGCAGACGCGTGGTCGACGGCGTCTCGTTCACGGTCGCCGACGGCCGGCGGCTCGGACTGATCGGCGAGTCCGGCTCGGGCAAGTCGGTGACCGCGCTGGCGATCCTCGGGCTGCTACCCGAGGATGCGCGGGTCAGCGGCAGCATCCGCTGGGACGGCGTCGAGCTGGTCGGGATGCCCGACCGCGATCTCGCCCGCCTGCGCGGCGACGAGATCGGCATGGTCTTCCAGGAGCCGCGCACCGCCCTCAACCCGATCCGCACGGTGGGCAGGCAGATCGCCGAGTCCGTGCGCATCCACGAGAGGATCGGCCGACGTGAGGCGCGCGAGCGTGCCGTCGCCGAAGCGGCCCGGGTGCAGCTGCCCGACCCGGCGTCGATCGTCGACCGGTACCCCCATCAGCTGTCCGGCGGTCAGCGGCAGCGGGTGGCCATCGCGATGGCGCTGGCCTGCCGCCCGCGGCTGCTCATCGCCGACGAGCCCACCACGGCCCTGGACGTGACCATCCAGGCCGAGGTGCTCAAGCTGCTGCTCGGCCTCGTCACCGACCAGGGCATGTCGCTCGTGTTCATCACCCACGACCTCGCCGTGCTCTCCCAGGTCGCGACCGACGCCGTCGTGCTCGAGCACGGTCGGGTCGTCGAGCAGGCGCCCATCTCGACGCTGCTCCGCTCGCCGGCGTCGCCGGTGACCCAGGCGCTGCTGCGCGACGCGACGGCGACGCTGTGGCGAGCGGATGCCCGCGACGAGGAGCCGGGATCATGAGCTCGCCCGCGCACGCCGACCGCGGACTCATCGTCGCCGAGGGTCTCAGCCGCAGCTTTCGGGTGCGACGGCGCACGATGTTCGACCGGCCGCGTACGAGCATCGCCCTGCACCCGACCGATCTCGAGGTCGCCGAGGGCGAATCGCTCGGACTCATCGGCGAATCCGGCTCCGGCAAGTCGACTCTCGTGCGCCTGCTGCTCGCTCTCGACCGTCCGTCGACCGGTCGGGTGCGGGTCGCCGGACGCGACGTCGACTCCTCGGCGAGCGCCAGGTCGCTGCACTGGCTGCGCCGGGACACGGGGCTGGTGTTCCAGGACCCGTACGCATCGCTGGATCCGCGCATGAGCGTCGGGCGGATCATCGGAGAGCCGCTCTGGGCACTCGACATCGCCGGCGACCATCGTGCGCGGGTTCGGGACGTTCTCGTGCAGGTCGGACTCGACGCCGACATGGCAGACCGGCATCCGCACGAGTTCTCCGGCGGGCAGCGCCAGCGCATCGCCCTGGCACGGGCGATCGTGCACCGACCGCGGATCCTCGTCGGCGACGAGCCGATGTCGGCGCTCGATGTCACCGTGCGCGCGCAGATCCTCGCCCTGCTCTCCCGGCTGCGCGTCGAGGAGGGCCTGACGATGATCACGGTCTCGCACGACATCGGACTCGTGCAGCACCTGAGCGACACCGTCGCGGTCATGAAGGACGGCCGCATCGTGGAACGCGGGACGGTGTCCGCGGTGCTGCAGCACCCGGCGCAGGAGTACACGAAGCGCCTGCTCGCGGCCGTGCCGGTCATCCCGTCGGTGTGACCGGGCCCTTCCCGGCGGCCCGCCCCGTCCGGGAGGTCCGGCGGCGAGTGCACGCGTCGTCTACAGCGCCTTCTGCAGGAAGAGCACGCCCAGCCGCTCCCCGAACTTCTCCCCCACCTCCGTGAGGCGCCCTGCGTCGACGAAGCCCGCCTTGCGGTGCAGTGCGGTCGACGCCTCGGCTCCGCGGTCGGCGATCACGGCGATGACCTGGCGCAGCCCGGCATCCCGGCATCGGTCGAGGAAGACGGCCAGCAGCGCCCAGCCCACTCCCCGGCCGGCCGCCGAGGGCGCGAGATAGATGGAATTCTCGATCGTGAAGCGGTAGGCGGACTTCGCCGACCAGGGAACTCCGAGCGCGTACCCGAGCAGCTCCCCCTCCGCCGTCTCGGCGACGAGGAACGGGATGCCCGCGTCGGCGATCCGAGCGGCCTTGCCCTCCCAGTCGGCGACAGTCGACTCGACCTCATCGAAGGTCACCGTCGACGAGCGCACGTAGTGGTTGTAGATGTCGCGGATCGCCGGCAGATCGGCATCCGCGACCGGACGCACCCGCAGCTCGCTCACGCCTCCCCCGTCACACGCCAGTCGACGGGTCGGGCGCCCAGGGATTCCAGCAGCGCATTCGCTCGGGAGAACGGTCGGGAGCCGAAGAAGCCCCGGCGCGCCGACAGCGGCGACGGATGCGCGGACTCGACCGTGGGCGTCTGTCCGAGCAGCGGCTTCAGCGCCGCGGCATCCTTCCCCCACAGCACCGCGACCAGGGGCTGCTCGCGGGCGACGAGCGCGCGGATCGCGTGCTCTGTCACCTTCTCCCATCCCCACCCGCGGTGGGATGCCGGTGCGCCGGGGCGCACGGTGAGCACGCGGTTCAGCAGCAGCACGCCCTGGTCGCTCCACGCCGTGAGGTCTCCGTGCGGCGGCGGAGTCAGGCCGAGGTCGTCGGCGCGCTCCCGGTAGATGTTGGCGAGGCTGCGCGGCAGCGGGCGCACGTCGCGGTCGACGGCGAACGACAGGCCGATCGGGTGACCGGGGGTCGGATACGGGTCCTGTCCGGTGATCAGCACCCGCACATCGGCCAGCGGGCACTGGAAGGCGCGCAGCACGTCGTCCCCTGACGGCAGATAGCCGCGTCCCGCTGCCTGCTCGGCTCGCAACCGGTCGCCCAGCTCGGCGATGAGCGGCTGCACGGGCTCGAGAGCCTGTGCCCAGCCGGGGTCGATCGAGCCGTCCTCGGCGAGCTCGGCGAGCGTGCGGCGCATCAGTCGTCGGTGCGCACGTGCAGCGTGCCGCGTGCCAGCAGATGCTGCGCGGCCTGTGCCAGCGGACGCATCGTGACCAGATCGAGGTTCACCCGCCGCGGCGCGTTCAGCGCGTAGGCGATGAGCTCGGCGACGTCATCCGCGATCAGCGGCTCGGCGACCCCGTCGTAGACCGATTCTGCTGCAGCGACGTCTCCGCCCAGGCGGTTGAGCGCGAACTCCTCGGTGTGCACCATGCCCGGCGCGACCTCGACCACCCGGATCGGCTCGCCGTGCAGCTCCTGGCGCAGCACCTTCACGAGCATCGACTCCGCCGCCTTGGCTGCGTTGTACCCACCGCCGCCCGGGTACGCGCTCTGCGCGGCCGTCGAGGTCACGAACACCGTGTCGGCGTGGCCGTCGGCAGCCGCGGCCCGGCGCAGCAGCGGAAGCAGGCCCGCCACGAGCCGCTGCGTCGTGAGCACGTTGGCGTCGTACATCCACTGCCAGTCGTCGATGGAACCCTGCTCGACGCTGTCGGTGCCTCGAGCGCCGCCGGCCACCTGCACGAGCGCGTGCACGGGACCGGTGCGGTCGAGCTCGGCGACGAGCGCGGCGACGGCATCCGGATCGGTCAGATCGCACGCGATGGTCGATGCGCCGGTCTCGGCTGCCAGCCGCGCAAGGCGCTTCGGCCGCCGCGCGACACCCACGACCTCCCACCCCTGCGCGCGCAGCACGCGCACGGTCGCCTCTCCGATACCCGAGCTGGCTCCGGTCACCACGGCACGTCTGATCACCATGTCCTCCACCGTATGCGCAACCACGGCCATATCCCGTCATCGCGCTGTGTTACGTAACATTTCCCGTCGGTTGTCGGCCGGCGCGCGGCTTCGTAGTGTCGCTTCCAGGCATCCAGCCGAACGACCCCACGACCCGAACCCTGGGAGCACGTCATGACCGCAGCCGAGAACTGGCGCTTCGAGACCAAGCAGATCCACTCGGGCGCCGCGCCCGACCCGGTCACCAAAGCGCGTGCGACGCCGATCTACCAGACCACCTCGTACGTGTTCGACAACGCCGACCACGCCGCGAACCTGTTCGCGCTGGCCGAGTTCGGCAACATCTACACCCGCATCCAGAACCCGACGCAGGATGTGCTCGAGCAGCGCCTCGCGGCGCTCGAGGGCGGCACCGGAGCCCTCGTGCTCTCGAGCGGCCAGGCGGCATCGACGTTCGCGATCCTGAACATCGCGGAGGCCGGCGACCACTTCGTGGCATCCAGCGCCATCTACGGCGGCACGTACAACCTCTTCAAGTACACCCTCGCCAAGCTGGGCGTCGAGGTCACCTTCGTCGAGAACCAGGACGACCTCGACGAGTGGCGCGCCGCCGTGCGTCCGAACACCAAGCTGTTCTTCGCCGAGACGATCGGCAACCCGAAGATCAACGTGCTCGACATCCGCGGCGTCGCCGACGTCGCCCACGAGCACGACGTGCCGCTGATCGTCGACAACACGATCGCCACCCCGTACCTCATCCGCCCGTTCGAGCACGGCGCCGACATCGTCACGCACTCGGTCACCAAGTTCCTCGGCGGCCACGGCACCACCATCGGCGGCGCGATCATCGACGGCGGCACCTTCGCGTGGTCGCAGCACGTCGACAAGTTCCCCGGCCTCACCGAGCCCGACCCCTCGTACCACGGCGCCTCGTACACGACCGCGGTCGGCGACGGGCTCGCGTACATCATCAAGGCCCGCGTGCAGCTGCTGCGCGACCTCGGATCGGCGATCTCGCCGCAGAGCGCGTGGAACCTCATCCAGGGCATCGAGACCCTGTCGCTGCGCATCGAGCGACACGTGCAGAACGCCCAGGAGATCGCCGAGTGGCTCGAGAACCACGACGACGTCGCCTCGGTGAACTACTCGGGTCTGCCCTCGTCGCCCTGGTACGCGAAGGCCAACGAGTACGCCCCCAAGGGCGTCGGCGCGGTGCTGTCGTTCGAGCTGAAGGGCGGTGTCGAGGCCGGTCGCGAGTTCGTGAACAGCCTGAGCCTGTTCAGCCACCTCGCCAACATCGGCGACGTGCGCTCGCTCGTCATCCACCCCGCGTCGACCACGCACTCGCAGCTGTCGCCCGAGCAGCAGCTCTCGGCCGGCGTCACCCCCGGCCTGGTGCGCCTCTCGGTGGGCATCGAGAACATCGACGACCTCAAGGCCGACCTCGACAGCGCGCTGAACGCCGCGCGTCGCGTCGCGGAGGCCGCTCGCGCCTGAGTCTCTCCGCTGCGCACCCGGATGCCCCGGACCGTTCGGTCCGGGGCATCCGTGCGTGGCAGCGAACCGCCCACCCGTAACCTGCCGCGGGCCGACAGGCGCACAGGTGAGAATGGACGCATGGACTGGCAGACGACCTCAGAGGACACGGTGCCGTCGGCTCCGGTGACCGAGGCCGATGTGCGTCTGCTCCGCGCGCGACCCCCGGCGACCGGCGCCTGGCGCGACGGCGACCCCGCGGGCGGGCGACGGTTCACGTTCCTCGGCGACTTCCGCACCGAGAACGGTCAGCTGCTGCCCGCCACCCGCCTGGCGTGGGAGAGCTGGGGCGAGCTGAACGAGGCGGGCGACAACGCCGTCCTGATCCTGCACGCCCTCACCGGCGACAGCCACGCGCGCGGCCCGGCCGGCGCCGGTCACCCCACCGCCGGATGGTGGGAGGACATCGTGGGCCCCGGGTCGGCGATCGACACCGACCGGTGGTTCGTCCTCGCCCCGAACATGCTGGGCGGATGCCAGGGCTCGACGGGACCGGCGAGCATCGCCCCGGACGGTCGGGAATGGGCATCCCGCTTCCCGTATCTCACCATCCGCGACCAGGTCTCGGCGCAGATCGGCCTCGCCGACGCCCTCGGCATCGAACGCTGGGCGGCCGTGATCGGCGGCTCGATGGGCGGCATGCATGCGCTGGAGTGGGCGGTGATGCAGCCCGAGCGCGTCGAGCGCCTGGCGGTGCTCTCCTCTCCCCCGGTGACCACCGCAGACCAGCTGGCCCTGAACTTCGTGCAGCTGGAGACCGTGCGGATGGATCCGCGTTTCGCCGGCGGCGAGTATTACGACGCCGCCCTCGGCGAGGGCCCGCACCGCGGCCTCGCGCTGGCGCGGCGGATGGCGCTGCTGAACTACCGCAGCCCCATCGAGCTGAACCAGCGGTTCCAGCGCTCCTGGCAGTCGGATGTGTCGCCTCTCGGACGCGGCGGACGCTTCGCGGTCGAGTCGTACCTGGACTTCCACGGCAACAAGTTCACCCGCCGCTTCGACGCGAACAGCTACATCACGGTCGTCGAGGCGATGAACTCGCATGACATCGGCCGCGACCGCGGTGGGGTCGAGCAGGCGCTGCACACGGTCACCGCGCGCACCCTCGTGCTGGGCATCGACACCGACCGCCTGTTCCCCGTCGACGGACAGCAGCGCATCGCGCGCAGCATCCCGAACCTCATCGACGACGAGGCCGTCGTGCTCACCAGCGACTTCGGACACGACGGCTTCCTCATCGAGACGGAACCGGTCGGCGCGCACCTGGAGCGTCTGCTCGCGTCGTGACCCGACCCGGAACGCCGGTCAGTCGCGTTCGTAGACCCAGGGCAGGTCGCTCATGGTCAGCCGGTGCCGCGCCCCCGGAGCACCCGGCTCGTCCGGATGCTCCTCATCCCCCGCCCACAGAGCGCGCATCCCGCGCTCGAGCCGCTGCATCCGCGTCTCGTAGCGCGCGACAGCGCTGACCGCCGCCCAGGCGTCGTTCACGGTGGGGTGCTCCCGCAGCGCATGCAGCGTGACCCATGTCGGCGGGAAGAGCGTGAGCTCCCCCGTCGCGTGCCGCTCGAACGCGCGAGCGGGCGTCATCCAGACCGCCTCCTCGATCTCGCCCGGGTTCGGTCGCAGCCGCTCCCCGCTCTCTCGAGCGAGGAAGAACCAGGTGCGGAACCGCACCGGCGTCTCCGCCGGCGGCACCCACCGGGAGAGGGTCACCAGATCGCGGATGCCGATGCCGGCCTCCTCGCGGGTCTCGCGCACGGCCGCGCGCAGCGCCGCACCCTCCTCGCCGCCGCCCTCCCGCTCGTCATCGGGGTCGACGCGCCCGCCGGGGAAGACCCAGGCGCCGGGGAACGACCCGGTGGCGGGGCGGCGCAGCAGCAGCACCTCCAGACCGTCCGCACCGTCGCGCAGGACGACGGCCGTGCCGGCGACGCGCATCGTGGCATCCATGCCGGAAACTCTAGTGCTCGCGCCCCGCCGCCACCGCCACCGGTGCGGACGACTGCGCCCGGTAGGCGAGCAGCACGATCCCGAGCCCGAGCGCGGCGAGCACCGCCCCCACCCACTCCGGTGCGGTGAAGCCGAAGCCGAGCGAGATCGCCACACCGCCCAGGAACGCCCCCAGGCTGTTTCCGATGTTCAACGCGGAGTGGTTCAGCGCCGCCGCGATCGACTGGTTGTCGCCGGCGACATCCATCAGGCGGGTCTGGATCGCCGGACTCAGCACCGCCGCGATCGCGCCGACGAGCGTGGCGGTGATGATCAGCGCGACCACCGAGAACGCCAGCAGGGCGAGCAGCACGAGCACCGCGGCGAGCGCGGCGAGGCCCCAGACCAGGGTGCGACGCAGGTCGCGGTCGGCCAGGCGCCCGCCCGCCAGGTTGCCGACGGTCATCCCCACCCCGACCAGCACCAGGGTCACCGGAACGACCCACTGCGGAGCGCCGGCGACCTCGGTCACCAGCGGGGAGATGTAGCTGTACACGGCGAAGAATCCGCCGAAGCCGATCGCCCCCATCCCGAGTGTCAGCCAGACCTGCGGGACCCGGAACACGCTCAGCTCCGAGCGCAGCGTCCGGCCGGGGTCTCCCGGGTGCGGGGGCACGAACAGCGCGATGCACACCGCCGCGAGGGCGAACACACCGGTCACCACGAGGAACGCGGTGCGCCAGCCCCACTGCTGCCCCAGATAGGTGCCCACCGGCACGCCGACGACATTCGCGACGGTCAGCCCGGTGAGGATGAACGCGACGCCCTGTGCGCGCTTGCCGGGGCCGAGCACGTCGGCCGCGACGAGCGCGCCGATGCCGAAGTACGCCCCGTGCGGCAGCCCGGCCAGCAGTCTCGAGGCGCCGACCAGTCCGAAGCCCGGCAGCACCACGGTGAGCGCGTTGCCGAGGGTCAGCGCGATCGCGAGCACCAGCATCACCCGGTGCCGCGAGAAGCGCGCCACGGCTCCGGCGATGGTGGGCGCGCCGATCACGACGCCGAGCGCGTACAGCGAGATGAGCACACCGCTCTGACCGATCGCCTGCTCGCTGCTCACCGCCCAGAGGTCGGGCAGCAGGTCTTCGGCGATCTCGGGCAGCAGGCCCATCATGACGAATTCGGTCATGCCGATGCCGAAGCTGCCGACGGCGAGGGAGAGGAGCGCCCTCATCGCCGCCCCCCTCGAGAGATTCGAGGGAGTCACCCGCCCATGTTACCGGCCGGTCGCCTCAGGGTCGGCCGATGCGTCGATGGCCCTCTCGAGGCGCTCGATCTTGGCATCCAGCTCGCCGCTGTAGCCGGGACGGATGTCGGCTTTGAGCACGAGCGAGACACGGGATCCGAACGGCATCACGGCCTCGGTGGCCCTCTTGACCACGTCCATCACCGAGTCCCAGTCGGGTCCTTCGATCTCCGTGAACATGCTGGTGGTGCGGTGCGCGAGACCGGACTCGCGCACCACCTGCACCGCGGCCGCGACGGCGTCGTGCACCGAGTCACTCGAGCGGGCGTCGCCGGAAGGGGCGACGGAGAATGCGACGAGCATGGTTCCTCCTGTTGTTGCGTGGTCGAACACGTCAGCGACGCGCGGTGGGCGTCTGCAGCACCGCACGCACGGCCACGATGAGCGTCACCACGAGCATGGCATTGCGAACGCTCAGCAGCAGCACCGGCACGGGGTGCGCGGCGAGCAGGCCGTCGTAGGTGAGCGGGTAGATGCAGAACGTCAGGGCGCACAGCAGCAGCACGAGGGCGGTCGCCGTGTGCGCGCGCTGGCGGTCGAAGACGATCCACAGCATCGCGGGAGCGATGAGCCAGGTGGTGAACTGCGGCGAGCCCACCCTGTTGGTGACGATCAGTGCGGCGATGAGGGCGAGCGCGAGCGGGGGAAGCAGGCGCGGCCACGCGGCACCTCGACGGGCGCGAAGAGCCCCGAGCGCCAGGATGCCGATCACGGCGACCACCATCGCCGGCGTCGTCGCGGCGGCGACGGCTGCCGCCCCCGTCGCCTCGATCTGGAACGTGAGGATGTCGAAGCTGTACTCGATGCGCGCCTCGCCGGCGACCGCCGCCCAGAGGAAGGGCGTCGCGGCGACCGCCTCGATCTGCAGCCCCCGGCCGGTCTGGGCGGTGATGAATCCGAGCAGCCGCTCGCCGGCCCCCAGGGTCAGCAGTGCCGCGGCGATGGCGGCGGAGACCGCGACCGCGGTGACCGCGAGCTGCAGACCGCGCCGGCCGGCGGCGATCGCCGCGACCAGCAGCGCACCAGGCCAGATCTTGATCCACACGCCGACGGCGAGGGCGGCCGCACCCAGACGCGGGTGCGAGACCAGCCACAGTCCCCCCGCCAGGGCGAGCGGCACGGTGATCGCATCGATCCGGTACATCGCGATCGGGCCGAGCAGCAGCATCGCAGCGACCCAGAACCACGCGGCCGAGCGACGGCCGGAACCTCCGCCGCGAAGCAGCACGACGAGACCGAGCGCGTCGCACGCGGTCACCAGCAGCGCCCAGCCCACCAGATACGCCCCCGGCGCCCCCAGCAGCGGGACGAACGGCAGCGCGGGCAGATGGGCGGCCAGCATCGGCAGCAGCGCCAGCTGCGGGTACACCCAGCTCTCGGTGATGCCCACGATCGCGTCGCCGTCGAGCGCGGCCTGCGACCACGGCTGGTAGACGAGCACCACATCTCCCATGGGCTGGCTCGGCAGCAGCCATCCGGCCGCCGCGACCCCCGCGTGCACGAGGAGGAACGCCGCCCACACCGCCCAGGGTCGCGACGTCACCTCTGCGGCCCCGGTGTCATGACAGCAGCTCGCCGATGGCGCCGGGCAGCGCCTCGGCGACGTCGAGCGCGACGATCGGATGCCCGGCCGCCCGACCCCCTGCCGATGATCCGCCCGCGACTCCGGATGCCCGTGCCGCCGCGCGCCCGTGCAGCCAGACGGCAGCCGCCGCCGACACCGCCAGGGTGCGGGCGGGATCGGCGGCGATGAGCGCGCCGATGACACCGCCCAGCACATCGCCGGAACCGGCGGTGGAGAGCCACGCCGGGGCGTCGCCGATGACGATCGGCTCGCCGTCGGGACCGGCGATCACGGTCCGGGAGCCCTTGAGCAGCACGGTCGCACCGAGCCGCGATGCCGTCTCGACCACCCCCGCGACGCGGGCGTCCTCGGTGGCGAGGTCGACGTCCTCGAGTCCGAGCCCGGCGCGCAGCCGCCGGAACTCGCCGGCGTGCGGTGTGAGCACCATCGGGGCGGTCGCGTGTGCAGCCAGATCCAGCGCGCCCGCGTCGACGACCACCGCGACATCACCGCGCAGGATCTCCTCGAGCGCCGTGCGCTCGTGCTCGTCGCGGTGCTCGGCGTCCGTCCCGGAGCCGATCACCCATGCGCCCACCCGCGTCCGTCCGGCCTCATCCCTGGCGACGGTCTCGGGCCGCCGGGCCAGCACGGCATCGCGCGCGCCGCCGGTGTACAGCACGTACCCCGCCCCGGCCCGCCAGGCCGCCTCGACCCCGAGCACGGCGGCGCCGGGGTACGACGCGGAGCCGGTGCGCAGGCCCACCACACCGCGCGAGTACTTGTCGTCGTCAGCGGTCGGCACGCGCAGCAGCTCGCTGGTGTCGGCTCTGGTCCACTCCCGCAGCATGAACACCACGGTAGCGCGCCCTGCCCCCGCGTCCTGGCGTTAGCGTCGTGGTGTGACCACACTTCCCACTCCCCTGCTCTTCACGCCCCTGACCATCCGCTCCCTCACCCTGCCCAACCGGCTGTGGGTGTCGCCGATGTGCATGTACAGCGCCGTCGACGGCGTGCCGCAGGACTGGCATCGCACGCACCTGGCGCAGTTCGCGTCCGGCGGCGCCGGGCTGATCGTCGCAGAGGCGACCGGCGTGGTTCCCGAAGGACGCATCTCGCCGCGCGACACCGGCATCTGGAACGACGAGCAGCGCGACGCCTGGGCCCTCGTCGTCGACGATGCCCACGAGCGCGGCGGTCTGATCGGCATCCAGCTCGCCCACGCCGGGCGGATGGCCTCGACCTGGTGGCCGTGGGCCGACCAGCACGGCACCGTGCCGGTCGCCGACGGCGGCTGGCCCACGGTCGCCCCCTCCGCCATCGCGTTCGACGGGTACGCCCCTCCGGCGGCTCTGGACGCGGCCGGCATCGACCGGATCGTCGACGCGTTCGCGGACGCCGCCGGACGCGCCCTGGATGCCGGATTCGACGCGCTCGAGGTGCACGGCGCGCACGGCTACCTGCTGCACGAGTTCCTCTCGCCGCTGTCGAACGTGCGCGACGACGAGTACGGCGGGCCGCTCGAGAACCGCGCCCGCCTGCTCCTGCGCATCGTCGAGCGGGTGCGCGCGGTCGCCGGCGCCGCGACACCGGTCTTCGTGCGACTCTCGGCCACCGACTACGCCGAGGGCGGGTTCACTCCCGAGCAGGCCGCGCAGGTGGCCGTCTGGGCGATGGATGCCGGTGCCGACCTCGTCGACGTGTCGAGCGGCGGCATCGTCGCGCGACCGCGGATCGACTACCGCCCCGGCTTCCAGGTGCCGTTCGCGGAGACCGTGCGCGCGGGAGGCCGCGTGCCCACCGCCGCCGTCGGGCTGATCACCAGCGGCGAGCAGGCCGAGCAGGTCCTCGCCTCGGGCGCCGCCGACGCGATCTTCGCGGGCCGGGAGTGGCTGCGCGATCCGCACTTCGGGCTGCGCGCCGCCCACGAGCTGGGCGCCGAGGTGCCCTGGCCGCCGCAGTACCGGCGAGCGCACTGGCGCTGAACGTCGCACGCCGGCCCCGGCAGGGATGACCTGCCGGGGCCGGCGCGTGTCAGGCTCGGATCAGCGTCCGTGACCGCGGCGAGTCGCGTCCTGCACCTCGCCGACGAGCTCCTCCAGGATGTCCTCGAGGAAGAGCACCGCGGTGGTCGCGCCCGAGCGGTCGCGCACCTTGGCGAGGTGACGCCCGGCTCGGCGCATCGAGGCGAGGGCGTCCTCGAGGTCGGTCTCCTCCTGCACCGGCAGCATGTGGTGGATGCGCTTGGCCGGCAGCGGCTGGGAGATCTTCTCGTCTGGCTCGGGCCCCTCCGCCACGCGAAGCACGTCCTTCAGGTGCACGTAGCCGATCGGCGTCTGCTCGTCGTCGACGATCACGTAGCGCGAGAAGCCGTAGCGCGCGACCGCCCGCTCGACGTCCTCCGGGGTGGCCGTCTCGGGCAGCGTGATGAGGTCGGCGAGCGGCACGGCGATGTCGCGTGCCTTCTTGTCGGTGAACTCCACGGCCGCGGCGACGGCGCCCGACGAGTCGGTGAGCACGCCCTCGCGCCGCGAGCGGTCGACGATCGTCGCGACCTCCTCGAGCGTGAACGTCGAGGCCGCCTCGTTCTTCGGCTCGACGCCGAACAGGCGCAGCACGCCGTTCGCGATGCCGTTCAGCGCCCAGATGATGTGGCGGAACACGCGCGACACCCAGACCAGCGGGGGCGCGAGCATGAGCACGGCGCGGTCGGGGATCGAGAAGGCGAGGTTCTTCGGCACCATCTCGCCGAACACGACGTGCAGGAACGACACGAGCGCGAGCGTGATCACGAAGGCGCTCACGGAGATCACCGCCGGATCCCAGCCGAGGGCGTGCATCGGCACCTCGAGGAGGTGATGGATCGCCGGCTCCGACACGTTCAGGATCAGCAGCGAGCAGATCGTGATGCCCAGCTGCGAGGTGGCGAGCATGAGCGTGGCATGCTCCATCGCGTACAGCGCGGTCTTCGCCGCCCTGGATCCGCGTTCGGCGAGCGGCTCGATCTGCGAGCGGCGCGCGGAGATGACGGCGAACTCGCCGCCGACGAAGAAGGCGTTCGCGGCGAGCAGCACGACGAGCCATACCAGTCCTGCCCAGTCGCTCATCGCTCCTCCTCCATCGCGTCCGCGGCCGGGTCGGCGGTGTAGCGGACGCGGTCGATGCGCCGGCCGTCCATCCGCACGACGCGCAGCACGCCGGTGTCGATCCGCACCTCGTCATCGATCACCGGGAGCCTCTCGAGCAGGCTCATCATGTAGCCGGCGACGGTGTCGTAGACCTCGCCCTCGGGGACCTCGATCCCCGTGCGCGAGCGCAGCTCGTCCGGACGCAGCTCACCGGGGAACGTGATCGAGTCGACGCGGCGCACGATGCCCGCGCGGGAGCGGTCGTGCTCGTCGGACACCTCGCCGACGATCTCCTCGATGAGGTCCTCGAGCGTGACGATCCCGGCGGTGCCGCCGTACTCGTCGACCACGACGGCCATCTGGTACCCCTTGGTGCGCAGCTCGGCGACCAGCACGTCCAGGTGCACGGTCTCGGGCACCCGCAGCGGCTCGGTGCTCAGCGCGCCGACGGGGACCTCGGCGCGCTTCTCGCGCGGCACCGACACGGCGGCCTTCACGTGCACGACACCGGTGATGTCGTCGAGGTCGTCGTCGTACACCGGGAAGCGGCTGTGGCCCGTGCGCCTGGCGAGGCGGATCACGTCGTCAGCCGAGTCGCCCACCGAGATGGCGTGCATGCTCGGCCGCGGCGTCATGATGTCGTCGGCGGTGAGGCGGGCGAAGTTCAGGCTCCGATCGAGCAGCGTCGCGGTGTCCTTCTCGAGCACCCCCTGGCTCGCGGAGCGGCGCACCAGCGAGGAGAGCTCCTCGGCGCTCCGTGATCCCGAGAGCTCCTCCTTCGGCTCGATGCCGATGCTGCGCAGCACCCCGTTCGCGCTGCCGTTGAGCAGCACGATGGCGGGCTTGAAGACGGCCGTGAACGCCGTCTGGAACGGGATCACCAGCTTCGCCGTGGCCAGCGGTAGCGCGAGCGCGAAGTTCTTCGGCACGAGCTCGCCCAGGATCATCGAGAGGAAGGTCGCGATGAGCATCGCCACCGTCACCGAGACGGGCGTCGCCACGGCATCCGGGATGCCCCACGCGTCGAGAAGCGGCGCGAGCAGCTTCGAGATGGCGGGCTCCATCGTGTATCCGGTCAGGAGGGTGGTCAGCGTGATGCCCAGCTGCGCTGACGACAGATGGGTCGACGTGATCTTCAGTGCGCGGATCGTCAGGCTGAGGCGGGATTCACCCCTCGCCTGACGTGCTTCGAGCTCCGCCCGGTCGAGGTTGACCAGAGCGAACTCGCTGGCGACGAAGAGGCCCGTCCCCACGATGAGCAGCAGCCCCACGCCCAACAGCAGGAATTCCATCAGCTGTGTCCCTCGAGTCCCTCGAGGAGCGGGCAGTGGGGCGGTGTACTGCAAGAAGGAGGGTCGTCCATAGTTCGCCCGATCTTACAGAATGCGGCTGTGCCGGATGGGGCGAAACGGTCAGCGGCGCGGGCGATTCGGAATCCGTTTGGCGTTAGGCTTGATGACTGTTACGCAAGTGCGACCCTGGCGCTGCATTCGGCGACGGGTGGCACGAGAGCTTCAGCGACGAAAGAGGGCGATAGAGCGTGTCGAACCAGGTGACCGGCGTCGGTGGCGACGGGGGGTTCGGAGCCAACTCCTGGCTCGTGGATGAGCTCTACGAGCAGTTCCAGAAGGACCGCAACTCGGTCGACAAGGAGTGGTGGCCGATCCTCGAGCAGTACACGCCGGATGCCGCGGCTCAGCCTGCCGGCGATGCGCCGGCGGAACCCGCGCACCCCGTCACCGCTCCCATCCCCGTGATCGG
The DNA here is from genome assembly GCF_001878835.1 of Microbacterium sp. AR7-10. NCBI lineage: Bacteria > Bacillati > Actinomycetota > Actinomycetes > Micrococcales > Microbacteriaceae > Microbacterium > Microbacterium sp. AR7-10. The sequence goes on from NZ_MJIR01000035.1 coordinate 36,416, forward strand.
CGCTCAGCCGGTCGCGCGCACGACGGCGAAGCCCGCCAAGCAGGCGCCGATCCCCGCTCAGGCGCCCAAGCGCGAGGCGAAGGACGAGGCGCCCGCCGAGGAGGAGCGCGTCACGCCGCTGCGCGGCATGCCGAAGACCCTCGCAGCCAACATGGACCAGTCGCTGTCGGTGCCGACGGCGACGAGCGTGCGCACGATCCCCGCGAAGCTGATGATCGACAACCGCATCGTCATCAACAACCACATGGCACGCACCCGCGGCGGCAAGGTCAGCTTCACCCACCTCATCGGATGGGCGCTGATCCGCACGCTCAAGGAGTTCCCGAGCCAGAACGTGTTCTACGCCGAGGTCGACGGCAAGCCGTCGGTCGTGGCGCCCGCGCACGTCAACCTCGGCATCGCCGTCGACATCCCCAAGCCCGACGGCACCCGCGCCCTGCTCGTGCCGAGCATCAAGCGCGCCGACACCATGACCTTCGGCGAGTACCTGTCGGCCTACGAGGATCTCATCGCCCGCGCCCGCAGCAACAAGCTGACCGCCGCCGACTTCGCCGGCACCACGGTCTCGCTGACCAACCCGGGCGGCATCGGCACGGTGCACTCCGTGCCGCGTCTGATGAAGGGCCAGGGCTGCATCATCGGCGCCGGCGCCCTCGACTACCCGGCCGAGTTCCAGGGCTCGAGCCAGCGCACGCTCACCGAGCTGGGCATCGGCAAGACCATCACGCTCACCAGCACCTACGACCACCGCGTCATCCAGGGGGCCGGCTCGGGCGAGTTCCTCAAGAAGGTGCACGAGCTGCTGATCGGCGAGCGCAGCTTCTACGAGGACATCTTCGCGTCGCTGCGTATCCCCTACCAGCCGATCCGCTGGAACGCCGACATCGCCGTCGACCTGGCGGAGCGCGTCGACAAGCAGTCGCGCGTGCAGGAGCTGATCAACTCCTACCGGGTGCGCGGTCACCTGATGGCCGACATCGACCCGCTCGAGTACGTGCAGCGCTCGCACCCCGACCTCGAGATCGAGAGCCACGGGCTCACCTTCTGGGACCTGGACCGCGAGTTCGTGACCGGCGGCTTCGGCGGCCGGCGCGTGATGAAGCTGCGTGACATCCTCGGCGTGCTGCGCGACTCGTACTGCCGCACCCTCGGCATCGAGTACATGCACATCCAGGATCCCGAGCAGCGCCGGTGGTTCCAGGAGAAGCTCGAGGTCAAGTACGTCAAGCCGAACCACGACGAGCAGCTGCGCGTGCTGCGCAAGCTCAACGAGGCCGAGGCCTTCGAGACGTTCCTGCAGACGAAGTTCGTCGGGCAGAAGCGCTTCTCGCTCGAGGGTGGCGAGTCGCTGATCCCGCTGCTCGACGAGATCCTGCAGGGTGCGGCGAACGCCGGCCTCGACGGCGCGGCCATCGGCATGGCGCACCGCGGCCGCCTCAACGTGCTCACCAACATCGCCGGCAAGACGTACGGCCAGGTCTTCCGCGAGTTCGAGGGATCGCTGACGCCCGGCAACCAGCGCGGCTCGGGCGATGTCAAGTACCACCTCGGCACCGAGGGCACGTTCGTCGCCGAGGACGGTGCCGAGCTGCCCGTCTACCTCGCCGCCAACCCGTCGCACCTCGAGACCGTCGACGGCGTGCTCGAGGGCATCGTGCGTGCGAAGCAGGACCGCAAGCCGATCGGCACCTTCGCCTGGCTGCCGATCCTCGTGCACGGCGACGCGGCCTTCGCCGGTCAGGGCGTGGTGGTCGAGACCCTGCAGATGTCGCAGCTGCGCGGCTACCGCACCGGCGGCACCGTGCACATCGTGGTCAACAACCAGGTCGGCTTCACCACCCTGCCGACGGACTCGCGCACGTCGGTGTACGCCACCGACGTGGCGAAGACCATCCAGGCTCCGGTGTTCCACGTGAACGGCGACGACCCCGAGTCGGTCATCCACGTCGCGCGGCTGGCGTTCGAGTACCGCGAGCGCTTCCACCGCGACGTCGTCATCGACCTGGTCTGCTACCGCCGCCGCGGTCACAACGAGGGCGACGACCCGTCGATGACGCAGCCGCTGATGACCGACCTCATCCAGGCCAAGCGGTCGGTGCGCAAGCTGTACACCGACGGCCTCGTCGGCCGTGGCGACATCACGGAGGAGGAGTACGACCAGGCCAAGGCGGACTTCCAGAACCGCCTCGAGATCGCCTTCGCCGAGACGCACGCTGCCGAGACCGGAGCGACGCCGATCGCCCCCGACCTGCCGCCGGTCGATGCGCAGGTGGGCGCTCCCGACGTCACCGGCGTGCCGCTCGAGGTGGTGCACCTGATCGGAGACGCGCACGCGAACAAGCCGGACGGCTTCACCGTCCACTCCAAGCTGCAGCAGCAGCTCGACAAGCGTGTGACGATGAGCCGTGAGGGCGGCATCGACTGGGGCTTCGGCGAGCTGCTGGCCTTCGGATCGCTGCTGGTCGAGGGAACGCCGGTGCGTCTCGCCGGACAGGATTCCCGCCGTGGCACGTTCGTGCAGCGGCACGCGGTGCTGCACGACCGGCGCAACGGACAGGAGTGGCTGCCACTGGCCAACCTGTCCGACAGCCAGGGCCGCTTCTTCGTCTACGACTCGCTGCTCAGCGAGTACGCCGCGCTCGGGTTCGAGTACGGCTACTCGGTCGAGAACCCCGACGCACTGGTGCTGTGGGAGGCGCAGTTCGGCGACTTCGCGAACGGCGCCCAGTCGGTCATCGACGAGTACATCTCGGCCGCCGAGCAGAAGTGGGGCCAGCAGTCCAGCGTGGTCATGCTGCTGCCGCACGGGTACGAGGGTCAGGGCCCCGACCACTCCTCCGCACGGATGGAGCGCTTCCTGCAGCTGTGCGCGCAGGAGAACATGTACGTCGCGCGCCCGTCGACGCCCGCGTCGTACTTCCACCTGCTGCGCCGCCAGGCGTACGCCCGTCCGCGCAAGCCGCTGATCGTCTTCACCCCGAAGGCGATGCTGCGTCTTCGCGGTGCGACCAGCGAGGTCGAGGACTTCACCGCCGGCCGCTTCGAGCCGGTGATCGACGACGACCGCGGTCTCGACCGCAGCGCCGTCACGCGCGTGCTCGTGCACTCCGGCAAGATCCACTGGGATCTGCGCAGCGAGCTCGAGAAGAACCCGAACCCCGAGATCGCGCTGGTGCGGCTGGAGCAGCTGTACCCGACGCCGATCGACGAGCTGAAGGCGATCACCGACTCGTACCCGAACGCCGAGCTGGTCTGGGTTCAGGACGAGCCCGAGAACCAGGGTGCCTGGCCGTTCCTGGCGCTGCAGTTCGCCGAGGTGCCCGGCCCCCGCCCGTTCCACGCGGTGACGCGTCCGGCTGCGGCGTCGCCGGCCACCGGCTCGTCGAAGGTGCACGCCACCGAGCAGGTCGCCCTGCTGAAGACGGCGCTGACCGTCGGCTGACGCGCGAGCGGATGCGGAAGGCCGCAGCTCTCCTCGGAGGGCTGCGGCCTTTCCCGTCTTTTGCTGCCGGTCAGTACCAGATGCCGAGCAGGACCGCCGGGGCGGTCAGGAACGCACGCGAGAGCGCGCTCAGCGCGTCGCCGTCGCCGTGCACCCGGCCGGCTGCGGCGAGCTGTGACGCGGACACTCCCCCGGCGTAGATCGTCGAGAGCTCGACGACGCCGAGCGTGACGTCCGGCGAATCCGACGTCGCGGCGATCCGGCACCGGCCGCTCTCGTCGATCCTGATGCGCCAGTCGCCGGCAGCGAACCCGAGCGGGTCCTCGACGCGCAGCACGATGTCGAGCGGCGCGCTGTAGGTGCGTGCGCCGAGCGCGGCCTCGATGTCGAGCACCCGCAGCCACCCGTGGTCGTGCACCTCGGCGGTGACCGCCCTCTGGTCCGCCACCAGCCACGGCAGCGGGTCGTCGAGGGGACGCAGGTCGACGCGGGCCGTGGTGACCAGATCGTGCTGCACGACGAAGCGCCAGATCGCGCGCAGCGCCTCGTCGGAGGCCGTGATGATCGAGCGGATCCGCATCTCCGAGCGGAACCCGCCCGGAAGCTCGGCGAGGGTGTACGCCATGGCGCCCTGCACGGCGCCGTCCGCATCGATGAACCGCACACCGCGCACGGCGGCGGCCTCCTTGTCCCCCGCAGCGAGGCCCGCCATGCGCTGCCACCTCCCGCGCCACCCCGCGATCTGCCCGGAGCGGTGCGAGCGCGATGCCTCGTGCAGCCGCTCGAGATCGTCGGCGAGGGTCTGCTTGTCGGCGTAGACGAGGCGCCCCGCCGATGCCTCCCCGCCGGCCCAGCCGGCGCGTGCCGTGTCGAGGGTGAACCGCATCACGGGCACCGCGGGGCCGAACCCGTATCGGCCGTAGATCGTCGCCTCGGATGCGGTGAGCCCGGCGAGCGGCGCACCGGCCCGCGCGGCCGCTCGCAGCTCGCCCTCGAGCAGGTCTCGCGCGATGCCTCGTCGACGATGGGTGCCCGCCACGGTCACCGAGCTGATCGCCCACATGTCGACCTCCCCACCGGGGAGGGTGAGCGGTGTCACCCAGCTGTTGACCGTCGCGATCGGCCAGGTTCCGGCCGCCGGATCGTAGACGCCGATGTTGCGCCGTGCGCGCATCGTCTCCCGCGCCTGCGCCAGCTCGGCGTCGGTGGGATCCTCATCGAGGAAGCCACGCGAGTCGGCGCGGAGGAAGCCCTCCGCGTCGGCATGCACCGCCATGTCGGCGATGCGATAGTCCAGGCCCCTCTCGCGCAGGCGGCGCTGCGAATCCGGGTCGACGGAGATGATGGTCTCTTCCGGTGCGGTCATCCACCCAGCCTAGAGGGACGCGATCTCGCCCTCAGTGCGTCGCCTGCGCGGCCCGCAGACGGGCGAGCACCTGATCGCGCAGCTCTTCGGGCGCGATCTCCTTGCAGGCGCGTGCCACGACATCGGTGAGGGTCTTCGCCACCAGCGCCTCGTCCTTGCACGCCTCGCAGTTCTCGAGATGCTCGCGGATCTCGGTGTGCGCGGTACGGCAGACCTCGTTGCGGAGGTACTCCTCCAGATCCCGGCGCGCCTTCTCGCAGCCGCAGTCGCTCATTTTCTGCTCCTCGGTTCGGCCGCGCGGATTCCCCGTTCAGCGGCGTAGTCGGCCAGCAGCTCGCGGAGCATGCGCCTGCCACGATGCAGACGGCTCATCACGGTGCCGATGGGGGTCTTCATGATGTCGGCGATCTCCTGGTAGGAGAATCCCTCGACGTCGGCGAGGTAGACCGCGAGGCGGAAGTCCTCGGGCACCTCCTGCAGGGCATCCTTCACGACCGACGCCGGCATGTGGTCGATCGCCTCCGCCTCGGCCGAGCGGCTGTGCGATGCCGTCGTCGACTCGGCGCCGCCGAGCTGCCAGTCCTCCAGGTCGTCGATCGCGCTCTGGAACGGCTCGCGCTGACGCTTGCGATAGAGGTTGATGTACGTGTTGGTGAGGATGCGGTACAGCCACGCCTTCAGGTTCGTCCCCTGCGTGAACGTCGACCACGCGCCGTAGGCCTTCACGAAGGTCTCCTGCACGAGATCGGCAGCGTCGGCCGGGTTGCGCGTCATGCGCATGGCTGCCGCGTAGAGCTGATCCATGAAGGGGATCGCCTGCTCCTCGAAGTCGCGTCGAGGATCGCGGGAAGCTGTCTCGTCCATCACCGGCCAGTCTAGGCGGGAGAGCACGTCGTCAGCAGAGACATCGTCGGTGCGGTCGCGCAGGGCACTCGCCGTCATGTGTCTTCTCCTCTCCGTCTGTCGCAGGCTTCACTAGGCTTAGAACCGATGAGCACTGAACGGTATTCCCCTGCACCCGCTCGAGGCCGGTACGTCGCCCCGGTCGCCGAGCACGCCGTGCGCGCGTCCGTCACCGTCCCCGGCTCGAAGTCGCTCACCAACCGCGAACTGGTGATCGCCGCGATCGCCGACGGACCGGGCCGGCTGATCCGTCCGCTGCACTCGGACGACTCCCGACGCATGATCGAGGCGCTGCGCCAGCTCGGAGTGGGTATCGAGGAGGAGCCGTCCGACGGCGACTTCGGCCCCGACCTCCTCATCACGCCCGGCCGTCTGCGTGGCGGGGTGACGGTCGACTGCGGCCAGGCCGGAACCGTGATGCGCTTCGTCGCTCCGCTCGCCGGGCTCGCCGACGACGAGGTGCACCTGACCGCACATGAGAGCGCCCTGCACCGTCCGATGGGCGCGCTGATCACCGGGCTGCGCGATCTGGGCGTCGACATCGACGACGAGGGCACCTGGTCGCTGCCGTTCACCGTGCGCGGGCACGGGCGCATCCGCGGGGGCAGGGTCGAGATCGACGCCTCCGGGTCCAGCCAGTTCGTCTCGGGGCTGCTGCTCGCCGCGCCACGCTTCGACGTCGGACTGCACCTCGTGCACACCGGCGAGCACCTGCCGAGCCTGCCCCACATCGACATGACGATCGAGTCGCTCAGCCGACGGGGCATCCGCATCGAGCGTCCCGCCGCGGGCGAGTGGCTCGTCGAGGCGGGCGTGCCGAGGGCGAAGGACATCGCGATCGAACCCGACCTGTCCAATGCCGCGCCGTTCCTCGCCGCAGCGCTGGTGACCGGCGGAGAGGTCACGGTGACCGGCTGGCCGCTGCACTCCACCCAGCCGGGGGCCCTGCTGCCCGACATCCTGCATGCCCTCGGCGCCCACACCAGCCGGCACGGCGGTGCGCTCACGGTGCGCGCCGGCGACGGAATCCGGGGCCTGGACATCGACCTGTCGGCGGCGAGCGAGCTGACCCCGACCATCGTCGGTCTCGCCGCCTTCGCCGACGGCCCCACCACCATCCGCGGCGTCGCGCACATCCGCACGCACGAGACCGACCGGATCGCGGCGCTCGTGAACAACCTCCGCGCCCTCGGCGGGGAGGCGGAGGAGCTGCCCGACGGCCTGCGCATCATCCCGCGGCCGCTGCGCGGCGGTGTCTGGCCGGCGCACCACGATCACCGGATGGCGACCACCGGCGCGCTCATCGGCCTGCGTGTCCCGGAGGTCGAGATCGACGACATCGGCACGACCGCGAAGACGCTGCCCGAGTTCACCCAGCTGTGGGAGCGCATGCTGACGGGCGCCATCGCGTGAGCTGGCTCGGCGACGACGACCTCGACGATGTCGAGGACTTCGACGAGAGCCGCATCCGCACCCGCCCCAACCCGAAGGCGAATCGCCCGCGCACCAAACGCCGCCCCGCCCACGACGATGCGGTCATCGGACGCATCCTCGGAGTCGATCGCGGCCGGTACAGCGTGCTGCTCGACGAGGACACCGCCGACGAGCGCATGATCACCGCGGCGAGGGCCCGCGAGCTGCGACGCACGCCGATCGTGACCGGGGACCGCGCCCGCGTGGTCGGCGACCTGTCGGGCGACGAGGGCACCCTCGGCCGCATCGTGAGCATCGTCGAGCGCACCTCGCTGCTGCGCCGCAGCGCCGACGACACCGACCAGGTCGAGCGGGTCATCGTCGCGAACGCCGATCAGATGCTCGTGGTCGTGGCGGCGGCGGATCCCGAGCCGCGAGCGCGCCTGGTGGACAGATACCTCGTCGCGGCGCTGGATGCCGGCATCCGCCCGCTGCTCGTCGTGACGAAGACCGATCTCGCCGACCCCGCCGACTTCCTCTCCCACTTCGATGGCCTGGATCTGACGGTGTTCACCAGCGCGCGAGGGCAGATGCCCGTCGACGAGATCGGCGAGGCCCTCGTGGGCCACTCCACGGTGTTCGTCGGTCACTCCGGGGTGGGCAAGTCGACGCTGGTGAACGCGCTGGTCCCCGACGCGCACCGCGCGACCGGACACGTCAACGAGGTCACCGGCCGCGGCCGGCACACGTCGTCGTCGACCGTGTCGCTGCGCTACGTCGGCGCCGCGGGCAGCGGGTGGGTGATCGACACCCCCGGTGTCCGCTCGTTCGGGCTCGGACACGTCGATCCCGCCAACATCCTCACCGCGTACACCGAGCTCGCGCAGATCGCCGCGGACTGCCCGCGCGGATGCACGCACCTGGCCGACGCGGAGGACTGCGCGTTGAACGAAGCCGCGGCCGACGGCGAGCTGAGCGAGACGGGACAGGCTCGCCTGGAGTCTCTGCAGCGACTGCTGGCCACCTTCGCCGGATAGGCTGGCCGGGTGACGACTCGCCTGGAACCCGGTACCCCCGCCCCCGACTTCTCGCTTCTCGATCAGGACGGCAGGGCCGTCTCGCTCGCCGATCTGCGCGGCCAGAAGGTCATCCTGTACTTCTACCCGGCGGCGATGACTCCGGGCTGCACGACGCAGGCGTGCGACTTCCGCGACAGCATCTCATCGCTGCAGGCCGCCGGGTACACCGTGGTCGGCGTCTCCCGTGACGAGCCCGAGAAGCTGCGCGCGTTCCGCGAGCGCGACGGGCTCACCTTCACGCTGCTCAGCGACCCCGACCACGCGGTGCACCTGGCGTACGGCGTGTGGGGCGAGAAGATGAACTACGGCAAGGTCGTCGAAGGCGTCATCCGCTCCACCTTCGTCATCGACGAGCAGGGCACGATCAGCGCGGCCCAGTACAACGTGAAGGCGACCGGTCACGTCGCCCGACTGCGCAAGATCCTCGGCATCGACGCCTGAGGTCAGGGCTCGGTGTCTCGCTCGGCCCTCCGGCTCGGGCTCAGTCCCGAGCGCTCGGTTCTGCGCCACGGTGCAGCCGCGGGTCCGACTCCCCGTCGCGCCGCGTCGCGGTGATCAGCAGCACCAGACCGATCAGTGCCGTCCCGCCGACGCCGAGCGTGAACAGCCACACCTTCGGCTCCAGGCTGAGGGATGCCAGCCCGAGGGCGACACCGAGGACCTGGAACACCACTCCCCCCGACCGCGCCCACGAGGCGCGACGCAGGGTGCCCCACGCGAACGCACCGAGGGCGCCGGCCGCGATCAGTGTGAGCACGATGAGCGCGATGCCGCCGACGGTCGACGATGCCTCGCCCGCCCCCAGTGCCAGCAGCTCGATGATGCAGACCACCCCGAGGGCGATCGCCTCGAGGGCGAGCACGATGGCTGCGGCGATGGTCGGGCCGGAAGTGCGCACGGGGACTCCTCTCAAGAGCTGTGGAAAAACCCTTGATTTCAGATGGTTTCTGTAACACAATGGAACAAGCCATGTGCTCCCACATCGGAGTGGGGCGGGCGATCGCCCGCATCACCAGGGTAGCCGACCCCGATCCGCTCACCCGATCTGCGCGCCGCGAGAACGGCGCCCCGCACCGAAACACCTATCTCTGAGGAGCCCCCGTATGGACTGGCGCGATAAAGCAGCCTGCCTGACCGTCGACCCCGAGCTGTTCTTCCCCGTCGGGAACACCGGCCCCGCTGTCGATCAGATCGAGAAGGCCAAGGCCGTCTGCGCCACCTGCACCGTCACGGAGATCTGCCTGCAGTACGCCCTCGAGTCCGGCCAGGACTCGGGCGTGTGGGGCGGTCTGTCCGAAGACGAGCGCCGCGCGCTCAAGCGCCGCGCGGCCCGCGCACGCCGCGCCGGCTGACGCAGCCGCTCCGCTCGGGGCTCCGAGCGCACACGATCGGATGAGCGCCGGTCATCCTGCGGGATGACCGGCGCTCATCCGTGTGCCGGCGGCTCGCGGCGGGACGAGGGTCAGACGGAGATCCAGCGCATCGGGATCTCGATGATCACCTCGGTGCCCTCTCCCTCCGCACCCTTCCACTCGATGCTGCCGCTGAGCTCGCCCTGGATCAGCGTGCGCACGATCTGCGTGCCGAGCCCCTGACCCACCCGTCCCTCGGGCAGACCGTGCCCGGTGTCCGCCACGGTCACGCGCAGCAGCTCCGAGGTGCGGGTCGCCTCGATGCGCACGATGCCCTCCTGGCCCGCGAGCCCGTGCTCGACGGCGTTGGTCACCACCTCGGTGAGCGCGAGCGCCAGCGGTGTCGCGTATTCGCTCGGCAGCACGCCGAAGCGCCCCTCGAGCTGCGTGCGTGCGCGCGTGTTGGGCGCGGCGGCGACCTCTGCGACGAGCTTGAGCACGCGGTCGAAGACCTCGTCGAAGTCCACGGTCTGAGCGAGCCCACTGGCCAGCGTGTCGTGCACGACGGCGATCGACTCGACCCTTCGCATCGCCTGGGTGAGCGCCTCACGCGCCTCGTCCGAATGCGTGCGCCGCGCCTGGATGCGCAGCAGCGAGGCGACCGTCTGCAGGTTGTTCTTCACTCGATGGTGGATCTCGCGGATCGTCGCATCCTTGGTGATCAGCTCCTGCTCCTGGTGACGCAGCTCCGACACGTCGCGGCACAGCACGATGGCGCCGATGCGGGTGCCGCGATCCTTGAGCGGGATGGCTCGAAGCGACACGGTGACGCCACGCGCCTCCATGTCGGTGCGCCACGGAGCCCGGCCGGTCACCACCACGGGCAGCGACTCGTCGACCTGACGCGACGGAGGGACGAGCCGCGTGGTGACCTCGGCCAGCGACTCCCCCTCGAGCTCGTCGTCGAAGCCCATCCGATTGAACGCGGACAGCGCGTTGGGGCTCGCGAACGTCGTGATGCCGTCGACGTCGAGCCGGATCAGTCCGTCGGAGGCGCGCGGCGCACCGCGGCGCGGCGCGGTGGGAGCGGACAGATCGGGGAACTCTCCGGAGGCGATCATGTGGAACAGGTCGTTCGCGCACTCGTCGAAGCTGATCTGCTGGCGCGACGGCATCCGCACCTCGCCGAGGTTGGTGTGCCGGGTCAGGACCCCGATGATCTCGCCCTCGTCGTTGCCCTCGCGGCGGCGGATCGGCACGGCGCGGACGCGGGTGGGGGTCTCCTCGAACCAGTCCGGTGAGGACGAGTCGACGATCGTCCCGGATTCGGAGGCCGCCTGCACCTGGGTGCGCCACTGCGGGCGGACCTTCTCGCCGACGAGATCACGGTAGAACAGCGTGGCGGCGCCGCTGGGGCGCGAATGGGTGACCGCGATGAACGAGCCGTCGGAGGTCTTGATCCAGATCACCATGTCGGCGGAGGCGAGGTCGGCCAGCAGCTGGCCGTCGCCGGCCAGGCGGTGCAGCCATTCGACATCGGCATCCGTGAGGAGACCCTGGGCGTGGACGAGGTCGCTGAGTGTTGACACGGATTCAGCCTACTGGCGCGCGGAGACGCATTCAGAGGATGGCGAGGGAGCTGGCCCGCCAGCGCCCGTCGAAGCCCTCCAGCCGGATCGCCACCGCTCGCGTGCGTCCGGGCCCCGCTACTACCACGACCGCCTCGATGACGTTGTCGACCGGGGCGCTCTCGCGAATCGAGAGGATCTGGAAGCTGGGTCGCGTGGGAGCCTGGTTGCGGGCGCTGCGCGCGCGGGCCGACAGGTTCGCTCGGGTGACCAGGGCGCGGAACGCGTCTTCGCTGAACCATCGCGCGAGCTGATCGACCTCGCGCACACCGGCGAGGACCTCCAGAGCCCCCTGCGTCAGGCTGCGCAGCAGCGGCACCGGATCGGGCAGCTCGGCCGCCGAGGTCGGCTGCGGAGCGAAGTACTCGTTCAACGTCGTCGTCATTGCGCGATACCCCCCGGCGCGTGGTGCTGCTCATCTTCGTAGCGAACCCCACGAAAATAACACAGGGCGTCTGCTGTGCCGAGGGTGTTCGCACCCGGCTGTGGATAACCCGCATCGTCCGGATGTGTTCTCCTCTACTGTCGACAGCGTGGAATGGGAGCATCTCTTCGATGACCTCGAGGGCCAGCTCGCGGCCGAGTGGGAGGCCGAGCGCGCGGCGCTGGATGCCGAGTCCGAGCGGCTGCGCATCTCGAAGCTGACACTGCATGACCGCCTGCGGGCGATGAGCGCGACCGAGGGCAGGATGATGCTCGAACTGGCGGGCGGTGAGCGGTGGGATGCCGTGCTGCGCGTCGTCGGCGCCGACTGGGTCGGCGTGAGCGCGGGCGGGGACTCGCGGATGCGGATCGCCCCGTTGGATGCGATCGAGTCGCTCGCGGTCGACCACGGGACCCTGCTCGCCAGTCTCTCCCCCGGTGCACCGGACAGCGGCCTGCGCGGGCGGATGACGCTCGGGTTCGTGCTGCGCGATCTCGCGCGGCGGCGCGTGGCGGTCACGGTCGGCAGGCGCTCCGGGGATCCTCAGCACGGCACGATCGACCGCGCGGGCGCGGATCATCTCGATCTCGCGCTGCACGATCCGCACGAGCCGCGGCGCGTGCGCTCGGTGCGCGGATTCCGCAGCATCCCGTTCGTCTCGCTCAGCTGGGTGCGCGTGGAAGACGCGTCGGGCGTCGTCTGAGCGGACGGCGGCGGCGAGCGAGCGAGGTCAGTCCCTGCGCAGCGGCGCGGTTCCCCAGACCTCGGGGAAGCTGGCCTCATTGGACTGCCGCCAGAGCGCCATCCGGCGCGCCTCCTCGGACTGCGCGTCGAGGTAATCGGGGAGGCTGGCGTGCTCCACCCGCCAGCGGGGCGGCGATCCGACCTGCGAGCCCCGCAGACGCCCCTCGTGCACGAGGTCGATGACTTCGTCGACCTCGATGCTGAGAAGCTCCGCCACCTGCGCGGGCGCGAGGAAGCGCGGAGTGTCTCTGGGTGCCTGGGACATGCATTCATTCTCCCCCGACGTGGCATGAAAGCCGTCATCGACCGGCCGCTGTGGATAACTTCGGCGGCGGTCGTCCGACTTCTGTGACGATGTCTGCATGATCCGCTCCCGTTCCCCGCGTGCGTTCTTCGGCGATCTGCGATTCCTGATCGGCGTCGTGCTCGTGGTCGCGTCGGTCGCCGGCGTCTGGCTGCTGGTGTCGACCTCGCGCCAGACCACCCCGGTCCTGCAGGCGACGAGAACGGTGCTTCCCGGTGAGACGATCAGCTCCGCGGAGCTCCAGGTCGTCGAGGTGGGGCTCGGCGCGCTCGGCGACTCGTACCTCGCTCCGCAGAGCCTCGAGTCGGGCGCTGTCGCGGTGCGCACGCTCACCGCCGGCGAGCTGGTGCCGCTCGCCGCCGTGGGCGACCCGGACGACCTGCGCACCACATCCGTGGTGATCCGAAGCACCGCCGTGCCGGCCGACGTGACGGGCGGGGCCGTGGTCGAGCTGTGGCATGCTCCCCCGCTCGAGGACGGACGCGCATTCGAGGCGCCGCGGATCCTCGTCGCGGACGCGGTCATCGCGCGCGTCGCCGAGGAGGACGGCATGCTCGCCGGAGCGCGCACAGACGTCGAGGTCGTCGTCGACCGGGACGACGTCGCCGACGTGCTGGCCGCGATCACCGGCGGGGACGCCATCTCGATCGTCCCGACGGGGGCGGGGTCGCGATGAACCTGATCATCGTCGACGACGGCGCCGATGCGGCGCTGCTCGCGACCGATCTCGAGCTCGAGGGGGCACAGGTCACGGTCGTGCCACACGACGCCGTGCCCGCGCTGCAGCTGAGCGGCATCGACGCGCTGCTCGTCCCGCCGATCCGGTCCCTGCTGACATCCGACCTGGTCAGCGCCTGCGATCGCGCCGGCGTGCGGGTGGTGCCGGTCGGCGCGGCAGACTCACGGATCGCATCGCGCTTCGGCCTGCCCGCACCGCTGCCGTTCGACACACCGGGAGCGCGGGTCCTCGCCACGATCACCGCCGGCGCCACCGCGGACGGGTCCTCCGATCCCGCCCGGCCGCCTCGTGTTCTCGCGGTGTGGGGGCCGCACGGCGCCCCCGGGCGCACCACGATGGCCATCCAGCTCGCCGTGGAGCTGATCCGGGCCGGGCGCCGCACGGCGCTGGTCGACGCTGACAGCGTGGCTCCGTCGGTGGCGCTGCAGCTGGGGCTGGGCGATGAATCCCCCGGTCTCGCGGCCGCGTGCCGGCGCGCCCAGCTCGGCAGTCTGGACGTCGCCGAGCTGTCCCGCCTCGCCGTGCCGCTGGAGACATCGGCGGGCGTGCTGGATGTGCTCGGCGGGCTGAATCGCCCCAGTCGATGGCCCGAGCTCGCCGCCGCGCGGCTGCGCGCCACGCTCGCCGTCGCCCGTGACTGGCAGGACGAGATCGTCGTCGACGTCGCGGCCGCGTTCGACGAGGATGACGATCAGCTCGGACCCGATGCGCCGCAGCGGCACGCCGCGACCGCCGCCGTGCTGCTCGAGGCCGACGCCGTGGTCGCCGTGCTCGGCGCCGACCCGCTCGGCGTCAGCCGGTTCCTGCGCGGGTACACCGAGCTGCGTCACCTCGTGGGCGATACCCCCGTCACGGTCGTGGCCAACCGCGCACGCCCCGGTCCGCTCGGCATCGACGCCAGAGGACAGATCCGTCGCACGCTGAGCCGCTTCGCCGGCATCGACGACGTCGCCTTCGTTCCGCACGACCAGCGGGCGGCCGATGCCGCGGCGCTGCACGCCAGAGCGATCGCGGACGTCTCGCCGCGCTCTCAGCTCGTGAGCGCCGTGCGACGCGTCGCCGCCGGTCTCGGCGCCCGAGCGGAGGTCACTGGCGGTAGCTCGCGAGGAAGTTTCCGAGGCGCTCGACGGCTTCGCTGAGCACGCGCGCCTCCGGCAGCGTGACGACGCGCAGGTGGTCGGGGGTGGCCCAGTTGAACCCGGTGCCCTGCACCAGCAGGATCTTCTCCGACACGAGCAGGTCGTAGACGAGCTTCTCGTCGTCGCGGATCTCGTGCACCTCGGGGTCCAGCCGGGGGAATGCGTACAGCGCTCCCGCCGGTTTCACGCAGCTGACGCCGGGGATGGCCTCGAGTCCTCGCCATGCGATGTCGCGCTGCTCGTGCAGTCGGCCGGTCGGCGCGATCAGTGAGTCGATCGACTGCACCCCTCCGAGCGCAGCCTGCACCGCGTACTGCGCCGGCACGTTCGGGCACAGCCGAGTGGATGCCAGCAGGGTGATCCCCTCGAGGAACCCGCGTGCGTGCGAGGTCGGCCCCGTGATGACGACCCACCCCGACCGGTAGCCGGCCACACGGTAGGTCTTGGACAGCCCGTTGAAGGTGAGACACAGCAGATCAGGGGCGAGGGTGGCGGTAGGGATGTGGGTCGCCTCGTCGAAGAGGATGCGATCGTAGATCTCGTCGGAGAGCAGCAGCAGATCGTTCTCCCGCGCGATCTGCACGATGCCCTCGAGAACCTCCCTGGAGTACACCGCGCCGGTGGGGTTGTTGGGGTTGATGACGACGATCGCCTTGGTGCGCGGCGTCACCTTCGATCGGATGTCCTCGAGGTCGGGCTGCCAGCCGTTCTGCTCGTCGCAGAGGTAGTGCACCGGGGTGCCGCCGGCGAGCGATGTCATCGCCGTCCACAGCGGATAGTCCGGGGCGGGGATGAGCACCTCGTCGCCCTCGTCGAGCAGCGCCTGCATGACCATCGTGATCAGCTCGGAGACGCCGTTGCCCAGGAACACGTCGTCGGGGTCGAAGCGCGGGAAGCCGTCGATCTCCTCGTAGCGGCTGACGACCGCGCGTCGGGCCGTGATCACGCCCTTGCTCTCGCTGTAGCCGTGCGCGGTCGGCAGGGCGGCGAGCATGTCGCGCACGATCTGGTGCGGGGCCTCGAAGCCGAAGGTCGCCGGGTTGCCGGTGTTCAGCTTGAGGATCTGATGCCCCTCGGACTCGAGCCGCGCCGCCTCGATCAGTGCCTTGCCGCGGATCTCGTAGAGAACGTTCCTCAGCTTCGACGACTGGTCAAGAGTGCGGCGTGTCATTCCGCAAGGATACCGGGGGCAGACGCAGCGATGCCGCGTGCGACAGCCGCTCGCGGCGGCTGCTGTCGACGTGGGCGTGCGCGAGCCTGCTGGCCCTGTCGCCGTCGCGGTCGCGGATCGCCTCGAACAGCGCGACATGCTCGTCGGCGATGTGCACGAGGTCGTCGTGCTGCACGAGCGACCAGCGCAGGCGGCTGCGGATGCTCTGCATGAGGCCCGCCAGCAGCCGATTGTCGGCGAGTTCCACGACGATCTCGTGGAAGTCGGCGGCAGCGCGGCGCGAGATGAGCCGGTCGTCGTGAGCGGCACTGTCCTGCTCCTCCTGCAGGGCGAGCTGCAGGCGATCCAGTCCGTCACGGCGATGGCGCTCCGCGGCGAGGCGGAACGCCATCGGCTCGAGCACCTGGCGGACCTCATCGAGATCGGCGAGGTCGGCGGCCGTGAACTCGCGGACGATGGCCCAGGTGCGCGGCCGCAACTCGACGAGCCCCTCGGCCTCGAGCATCTTCAGGGCGTCGCGCACCGGCACGCGGCTCACGCCGAACTCGCTCGCGAGGTCGCGTTCGATCAGCTTGCTGCCCGGTTCCCGGTCGCCGTCGAGGATCGCGTCGCGCAACCACGACGCGACCCTGCTGGACTCCAGCTCCCGGTCGTCTGCTCTTCCCACGCACTCATCCTCGCATCCCGACGGGAGAGAAGCCGGTCAGGCGGTCTTGGCCGGCGTCTTCTCGACCCAGCGGATGCCCTCCTTCAGCGTCGGCACGATCTCGGTGCCGATCCGGCGGGCGAGCAGATCGTCGAGCCGGTCGAGCGGGCCGATCAGCGTGCGTCCACCCGCGCGCGCCACGCGGATGGCGGCGTCGATCTTGGGCTGCATCGAGCCCTCGGCGAATGTCATCGCGGCCACGGCGTCAGCGGAGGCGGTGTGGATGTCGCGCTGCTCCGGTGTCCCCCAGTTCTCGCTGACGTAGTCGCCGTCGGTGAGCATGATCAGCGTGTCGGCGCCGATGTCGGCGGCGAGCGCTGCGGATGCGAGGTCCTTGTCGACGACGGCCTGCACGCCCACGTGACGGCCCTTCGAGTCCACGCGAACCGGCACCCCTCCTCCGCCGACGCACACCGCGAGGCTGCCGGCCTCGAGCAGCCGGCGGATCAGCGGGGCCTGCACGATCGCGAGGGGGTTGGGCGAGGGCACGACGCGGCGGAATGCCTTGCCGTCCTTGGCGATCGTCCATCGGTACTCCGCCGCCGCCTCCGCGGCGTCGTGCGCGGAGTACTGCGGTCCGATGAGCTTGGTGGGGCGTTCGAACGCGGGGTCCGACTCGTCGACGATCGTGGTGGTGATGATGCCGGCCACCTCGCGCGCACCGTTGAGCGCGTTCGACAGCTCCTGCTGGACGACGTAGCCGATCATGCCCTGGGTCTCGGCACCGAGGATGTCGAGCGGATAGGCGGCGACGTCCTGGTAGGCGAGGTTCTGCAGCGCGAGCAGGCCCACCTGGGGCCCGTTGCCGTGCGTGATGACCATCTCGTTCTCGCTCGCGAGCGAGGCGAGCGCCTCACACGTGGAACGGACGTTGGCCCGCAGATACTCGGCGGTCATCGGCTCGCCACGCCGCGCGAGAGCGTTGCCGCCCAGAGCCACCACGATACGCATTCTGTCTCCCTTGTTGAGCCGACTTGGTATCCCAGAGTCGAGGATGGTATTCCATCCAGACAAATGGTATACCTATAACCAAGACATTCACAGCGCCCCTTCCTCGACATCCCGAACGAAGCGGACGCCTCGGAGAGAAGACGATGACCCCCGTCGCCACCCCTGTCGCGCTGAGCGCGAGCAGCTGGGATGCCGCGCTTGAGGAGACGCTCTCAGGCGGCAGCCGTGCCCAGCCGCACAGCACCGGCCCTGTCGCCGTCGCGGCCGGCACGCGCGGTGCGGTGCACTCGGTGCACGGCCGGGTCGTCAACCTCCGCGTCGGCGACGGTCTGATCGCGTTGGCGCACGAGTCGCTCGACGACGCGCCGTGGACGGTGCGCCTGCACGCCGCGGACTGGTCGGCGCTGAGCGGGGCGCGAGTCGGAGACGACGTGCGGATCACGAGGAACGCGCTGTCATTGTCCGGCGGAGCGCTGGTTCGGGTTCTGCTCGCGCCGGATGGCGCCCGGTCGCTCACGCCCGACGCCGGCGTCCCCGTCGGCCTCCCCGCCGCGCTGGCCGTACTGGACGGGGTGCCCTCGCCGGCCGCCAGCACGCCGTTCGGAGCACTCGCGGCGGATGCCCTGAGCGCCGGCATCCGTCGCCTGACACGCACCGCGCGCGCCCTGCTCGACGGCGAACCGGACGCGGCGGAGGCGACGACGGCGGCCGCGCTTCGTCTGCTCGGCCTCGGCGAGGGCCTCACCCCGTCGGGTGATGACGTGCTGTCCGGACTCGCCTTCGTCGCCGCGCACCCCGGCTTCGGGCTCACCGCGCTGCGGCATCCGCTGCGTCTCGTCGCCGAATCCGCTGAGCAGCGCACCACGCTGCTCAGCGCCGTCACCCTGCGCGCCGCCCTCGAGGGTCGCGCGCGGGCGCGCCTGCACGATCTCGTCGGCGCGATCATCGCCGGCGACGAGCGGGCGATGCACCGCGCCGCCGCGCACACGGCCGAGATCGGCCACACATCCGGGTACGACCTGCTGACCGGCATCCGCCTCGGCGTCGTCCTCGCCCTCGACATCCCCCGACCCTCACCATTCACCGAAGGAGATCACCGATGAGCACTGCGACCACGATCGAGGAGCGCTATCTCGACAGCGCCGCCGCCGGAGACCTGGACGGCGTCCGCGCCGCCCTCGCCGACGGCGCCGACCGGAACGCGGTGGACCGCGAAGAGGCCTCCGCGATCCTGCGTGCGGCCCGCGGCGGCCACCTCGAGGTGGTGCGCGCGCTGATCGCCGAGGGCGTGGACATCGACGCCCAGGATCAGACCTGCTCGAACCCGTTCCTGTACGGCTGCATCAACGACGATCTGGAGCTGGTGAAGACGGTGGTCGACGCCGGCGCCGACCTCAAGCGCCTCACGCGCATGGGCGGCAACGGCCTGACCCCGGCCGCCGAGAAGGGTCATCTCGAGGTCGTGCGCTACCTGCTCGAGAACACCCGCATCAACGTCAACCTCACCAACAACCTCGGCTGGACCGCGCTGATCGAGACCATCATCCTCGGCGACGGCGGCCCGGTCCGCCAGCAGATCGTCGAGCTCCTGCTCGCCCACGGCGCGAAGCCCGGCATGCCCGATCCGTGGGGCGTGCCCCCCGTCGAGCTGGCGCGCGAGCGCGGCTTCGACGAGATCGTGGCGATCCTCGAGAACCACCAGGCCTGAACGACATTCCGGAAGGGAAGACGATGACCAGACACATCGAAATCAGGAAGAACACGTACCTCGACTCGGTCTCGCTCATGTCGATGAGCACCAAGGCCAACGCCGTCGAGGGCGTGACCCAGGCCCTGCTGGGCATGGCCACGCCGATGAACAAGGAGGTGCTCGCCAACGTCGGCGTCGATGACCCCGCCGTGGACGACGCGCGTCCCAGCGACCTGATGATCGTGATCGACGCGAGTGACGACACGATCGAGGCGGCGATCGAGGCTGTGAACGACATCCTCGCCCGCAAGGACAAAGGCGCCGCCGCAGCGCACGAGGTGCGCTACCGCACTCTGGACGGCGCGTTCTCGGAGGCACCCGACACGAACCTCGTGCTGATCTCGGTCAACGGCGCATTCGCCGCTCGGGAGGCGCGCAAGGCGCTGAACGCCGGGAAGAGCGTGATGATCTTCTCGGACAACGTCCCCGTCGAGGACGAGCTCTCGCTCAAGCGGCTCGCGCACGAGAAGGGCCTGATCGTGATGGGGCCCGACTGCGGAACCGCCATCATCAACGGCACCGGCCTCGCGTTCGCCAACGCCGTGCGCCGCGGGAGCATCGGCATCGTCGGAGCCTCGGGCACCGGCAGCCAGGAGGTCTCGGTGCGCATCCACGACTTCGGCGGCGGCGTCTCCCAGCTCATCGGCACCGGCGGCCGCGACCTGTCCACCGAGATCGGCGGCATCTCGATGATCGACGGCATCCGCGCGCTCGACGCCGACCCCGAGACGAGCGTGATCGTGATCGTCTCCAAGCCCCCGGCCGAGGACGTCGCCGAGAAGGTACTCGCCGTCGCCGGCGAGGCGTCCAAGCCGGTGTTCGTCACCTTCCTGGGGTCGGATCGCACCGAGTCCGGCTACGACAACGTGACCATGGTCACCGCCGGCACCAAGCCGCTGGCCATCGCCGCCGTCGTCGCCTCGGGCATCGACGAGTCGACGCTCGACAAGCACCCGCTGAACATCCCGCTGGTCGAGGAGGTGCGCGCCAAGCTCGCCCCCGAGCAGAAGTACGTGCGCGGCCTGTTCTGCGGCGGCACGCTGTGCGACGAGTCGATGTTCGCGGCGCTCGCGAAGTACGACAACGTGTACTCGAACATCCAGAAGGACCCGGCTCGCCGCATCGGCGCGACCGACCCCTCGCGCGAGCACACCTTCCTCGACATGGGCGACGACGACTTCACCAACGGGCGCCCGCACCCGATGATCGACCCCTCGCTGCGCCTGCAGCGGATCGTCGAAGAGGCCAAGGACCCCTCGGTCGGCGTCATCGCGATGGACTTCGTGCTCGGTTTCGGCTCGCACGCCGACCCGGTGGGCGTGACGATCCCCGCGATCACCGAGGCCAAGGCCATCGCCGCCGAGCGCGGACACCACCTGGAGATCCTCGGCTACGTGCTGGGCACCGACCTCGACACCCCGGCTCTCGCCGACCAGGTCGCCCAGCTCGAGGCCGCCGGCGTGACCATCGCCTCCTCCTCCACCAACCTCGGGCTGCTGGCCCGTGAATTCGTCGCGAAGGGTGACAACTGATGAGCGTCAACGATCTGTTCTCCTCCACACTGAGGCCGGTGAACCTGGGTCTCGACATGTTCGCCGATGATCTCAGGGCACAGGGCGTCGAGCCCGTGCTCATGGACTGGACCCCGCCGGGTGGCGGCGACCCCGACGTCGTCGCCGCGCTGGGCCGGCTCGAGGATCCCGCGATCGCCGAGAAGATCGACGCGGCCAACCAGGTGGCGCTCGATCGCATCCTGTCGGCGCAGCCCTTCCTGGAGGGCTTCGGCCAGGCGATCGACACCGTGCCGGGCATGACCGCGAAGACGATCCTGCACGCGGGTCCGCCCATCGAGTTCACCCGCATGTCCGGCCCGATGAAGGGCGCCGTCACCGGTGCACTCGTGTTCGAGGGCCTGGCGAAGGACGTCGACGAGGCGTTCGAGCTCGCCGCCTCCGGCGAGATCACCTTCTCGCCGTGCCACGAGCACCAGTCGGTCGGCTCGATGGCCGGTGTCACCAGCGCCAGCATGTGGGTGCACAAGGTCACCAACCGCGCACACGGGAACACCGCGTACACCAACCTGTCCGAGCAGCTGTCGAAGATCCTCCGCTTCGGCGCCAACGACCAGTCGGTCATCGATCGGCTGAACTGGATGCGCGACGTGTTCGGACCGGTGCTCGCCGGCGCCATGGCGCTGAACGAGGACGGTCTCGATCTGCGCCTGATGCTCTCGCAGGCGCTGCACATGGGTGACGAGGCGCACAACCGCAACGTCGCCGGCACCACCCTGCTGATCCAGGCACTGGCGCCGTACATCCTCGAGACCGACTTCACCACGAAGGAGAAGCGCGAGGTGTTCGACTTCGTCGCCTCCTCCGACTACTTCTCCGGACCGACCTGGATGGTCGCGGCGAAGGCGTCGATGGATGCCGCGCAGGGCGTCGAGAACTCGACGATCGTGACCACCATGGCGCGCAACGGGGTCGAGTTCGGCATCCGGGTCGCCGGCACGGGCGGTCAGTGGTTCACCGGCCCCGCGCAGGAGGTCATCGGACCGATGTTCGCCGGCTACACCCGCGAGGACTCCGGGCTCGACATGGGCGACTCGGCCATCACCGAGACCTTCGGGATCGGCGGCTTCGCGATGGCCGCAGCCCCGGCGATCGTCGCCCTGGTCGGCGGCACCGTCGAGGAGGCGATGGGCTACTCGCGCACCATGAACGCGATCACCACGGGCAACAACCCGAACATCACGATCCCTGCGCTCGACTTCATGGGCGTGCCCTCCGGCATCGACGTGCGCAAGGTGATGGAGACCGGCATCCTGCCGATCATCAACACCGCCATCGCGCACAAGGAGCCGGGCATCGGCATGATCGGCGCGGGTATCACGCACCCGCCGGTCGAGGCCTTCCAGAAGGCGCTGCGCACCCTCGTCGACACGGTGAAGCCATGACCGCGCTCGCGCCCGCCGCTGCGGGATCCGAGCTGAGGTGGTGGAAGAAGGGTGACATCGCGGCGTTCTTCGCGCTGTTCACCAACAACCTGACGAACATCATCACCTTCACGGCCCTGCTCACCATGGCCGGCCTGCCGGTGAGCATGGTCGTGGGCAGGATCGCTCCCGCGTTCGGACTGGCGATCCTGATCACCTCGTCGATGTACGTCTGGTTCGCTCGGCGGCTGGCGGCCAAGGAGGGTCGGGGCGACGTCGTCGCCCTGCCCTCGGGCCCGAGCGCGCCGTCGATCTTCACCGTGACCTTCCTCGTCATCCTGCCGGTGTACTCCACCACGCAGGATGCGGAGCTGGCGGTGGGCATCGGCCTGGTGTGGGGCTTCCTCGAGGGACTGATCCTCTTCGTGGGATCGTTCTTCGGCGACCTGCTGCGCCGCGCCGTGCCCCGCTCGGTGCTGCTCGCGTGCCTGGCGGGCCTCGGGCTGCTGCTGCTGGCGATGAACCCGATGCTGCAGACCTTCCAGTTCCCGGTGGTCGCCTTCGTCGTGCTCGTCATCGTGTTCATGAACTGGTTCGGCCGCGCGCCGTTCCTCGGCAGGGTCCCCACCGGGCTGCTGCTGCTGATCGTGGGTACGGCCGCTGCCTGGGCATTCGGGCTGCAGACGCCCGAGGCCGTGCAGTCCGCGCTCGTGTACGCCGGCTGGCACCCGCCGCAGGTGGCCATCGGCAGCTTCGTCGAGGGTGTCGCGCACTCCGCACCGTACCTCGCGTCGGCCGTGCCGCTGGCGCTGGCGAACTACGTGTTCGACCTGGAGAACATCGAGGCCGCCGAGGCCGCGGGCGATCACTACCGGGCGCGCCCGGTGATGCTGGTCAACGGCGGAGCGACGATGATCGGCGCTCTGATGGGCAACCCGTACCCGGTGACGGTGTACATCGGCCACACGGCGTACAAGGAGATGGGCGCCGGCATCGGCTACACGATGCTGAACGGCATCACGATGTTCGCCGTGGGCCTGTTCGGCATGAGCGCCCTGCTGCTGTCGGTGGTCCCGATGGCGGCGATCGCGCCGATCCTGATCTACATCGGGATCGTCACCGCCGCGCAGTCGGTGCGTGAGACGCCGAAGGTGGAGCTGCCGGTGATCTTCGTCGCACTGTTCCCCTGGATCGCGAACTGGGCCAACAGCCTCGTGGGCAACACCCTGAAGTCGGTGGGCACGAACGCCGCCGAGGTGGGTGCGGACGCACTCAACTCCGCGGGCACCTACTTCTCGGGCATCTCCACGCTCGGCAACGGCGCACCGCTGTCATCGCTGCTCTGGGGCATGATCGCGATCTTCGCGATCCGCAACAAGCCGATGCTCGGTGCGATCGTCAGCGGGCTGGCCGGCATCCTCGCCTTCTTCGGGGTCATCCACGCCGCCGTGCCCAGCCTCCCGCAGGCCTGGGATCTCAGCGACTCGCATGTGATGTTCCTCGTGGCCTACCTCATGGTCGCGGCGCTGTTCGTGGCCAAGTGGATCCAGGATCGCACCACCGGCACGACCGTGACCTTCAGCGATACCGACGAGATCACGCTCAGCAGCGCCGTCTCGCCGTCGCTGATCCAGTCCACCAGGGGCTGACACGAAGGCGGGTCCGGGCGCGCACCGAGCCCGGACCCGCCGGATACCGCAGAATCGGTGCACACGAGAACGGATGGCCATGTCCTCCCCCACCATCGATTCCGCGCTGGTCGATCCCGGTGCCGACCGGATCGCCGCCTACGCGGCGCGCGGCTACGCCGACGACGTCCTGCCGATCCGTCCGAAGGATCGCTCCTGGAAGACCCCGCAGTTCATCACCGTCTGGATGGGGCCGATCCACAACATCCTGTCGTACTTCACGGTGATGACCTTCTTCGCCCTCGGGCTCAACGCGTGGCAGGTGGTCGCGGCGATCATGACCGCCGCAGTCATCGTCTCGATCGGGTACGTCCTCAACGGACAGGCCGCGGCGAAGTACGGGGTGCCCTTCGCGATGCAGCTGCGTGAGGCCTTCGGCCACAAGGGCGCACTGATCCCCACCTGGGTGCGCGGCATCATCGCCGGATTCATGTTCTTCGGCATCACCAGCGTCTCCTCCGCGCAGGCCTTCGACGTGGTCTTCGAGACCATCTGGCCCGGCTTCTCGCAGATCGGCGGCGGCGCCGACATCCTGGGGCTGCCCATCCCGACGGCGATCTCGTACGTGGTCACCTGGATCATCACCGTCGGGCTGTTCCTGGGCGGGCAGGCCTTCCTCGGCAGGTTCAGCAACTGGGCCAACCCGGCCGTGTACATCCTCGTGGTCATCGCCGTCGTCCTCGCGATCGTCAACGCCGGTGGCCTCGGCGCGGTGTTCTCCACTCGTGTGGTCGACGCCCCCGTCACCCCGCTCATCTTCATCACCTGCGTGTCGATCCTGGTGTCGAACTGGGCGGGTCCCATCGTCAACACCGGCGACTACACCCGCAACGCCACCTCGATGAAGGCACCGGCGATCGGATTCCCGATCGGAGTGATCGGGTCGTATCTGCTGTTCGCCCTGGTCACGGTCTCGTTCGTCGCGGCGCTGCAGGTCGTCTCCGGCGGCGACGTCGACATCAACCGCCCCGGAGTCTTCATCCAGGCCATCAACGAGGGCGTCGGCAATCCGTTCGTGGTGGTGCTGCTGATCCTCGCGATGAACGTCGGCGCCATCGCGTTCGTGGTGTTCGGCAACATGCTCCCGGCCGGGCTGCAGCTGACCGCACAGCTGCCGAAGGTGTTCACGCTGCGTCGCGGCGCGATCCTGGCCGCGGTCATCGGCACGCTGATCGTGCCGTGGAAGTTCGTCGAGAACACCGACGCGCTCTTCCTGTTCTACTCGCTGATCGGGTCGATGTTCGGTCCCATCGTGGGCATCATGCTCGCCTCGCACTTCCTCGAGCGGCGGCGCACCCTCGACATCGAGGGCATCTACGCCGACTACCGCGGCGGAGAGAAGGGCTCGCTGCCCGCCTACAACTGGCGCGCACTCGGCGTGCTCATCGCCAGCTTCGCGATCACCATGGCCGGTCGCCTGCCCGGCATCGCGTCGGTGGAGTTCTTCGTCCAGGCGAACAACCTCGCGTTCTTCTCGGGCCTGATCATCGGCTTCGCCGGGTACACCGCCCTGATGCTCATCGCCCGTCGCGGTGGCGGCCGATCGACCGCCGCCTGAGCGCGGATGAGTCACGACGAAGACAAGACAAGAGAAGGAGACAGAGATGACAGAGCACACCCCCTCCCCCGAGACGCTGGACGCCTACTTCGCGCCCGCCGTGGCCGCGACCCTGGAAGGGCTGCGCGCCGGCACCGGCGGGCCCTTCGGCGCCACCCTGGTCGGTCCGGACGGCGAGATCGTGGTGGCGGTCGGGAACACCGTGATCAAGGACACCGACATCTCCGGCCATGCCGAGATGGTCGCCGTCCGCGAGGCCTGCCGCAAGCTGAACACGCTGGACCTGTCCGGCCACGTCATGTACGCGACGTGCGAGCCCTGCCCGATGTGCGTGGGCGTGATGATGTGGGCGGGGATCACCACCTGCTACTACGCCTCCACGCACGTGGATGCGGGCGAGAACGGCTTCAGCGACGTGCACCTGCGCCGTTACCTCGACGGCAGCGACACCTCGACGCTCGACATGGTCCACCTCGAGTCCGGTCGTGAGGACTGCGCATCGATCTGGACGGAGTTCCGCGCGCTCACCTCCTGATCCGGATGCACGAAGGGCCGGTTCCGTCAGGAACCGGCCCTTGTGCCGTACCGGCTGCTACTTCTTCTTCTTGCTCTGCGCCCGGCGCTGCTCGCGGTTGCCGGCGGGCTGCTCATCGGCATCCACCGACTGGCCGAACGCACCGCGCGCAGAGGCGCGGGCGGTGGCGGCCTTCTGCACCTGACCGCTCTCGTTGCGCACCTCGACGTCGCCGGCGTCGTTCGGCGCCGAGTACTCCAGCTTCTGCACGGGCTGCTCGTCGACCAGACCCTTGGCCTCGACCTCGGTGTGGTCGTCGCCGGCGCGACGCACCTCGACCTCGAGGTTGAAGAGGTAGCCGACCGACTCCTCCTTGATCTGACCCATCATCGCCTGGAACATCGCGTACCCCTCGCGCTGATACTCGATCAGCGGGTCGCGCTGCGCCATGGCGCGCAGTCCGATGCCGTCCTTGAGGTAGTCCATCTCGTAAAGGTGGTCGCGCCAGCGCCGGTCGAGCACCTGCAGCACGACGCGGCGCTCGAGCTCACGCGTCGCGGCCTCTCCGAGCGCCTCCTCGCGCTTCTCGTACGCGATCCGCGCGTCGGAGAGCAGCTCGCGCTTGAGACCCTCGGCGGTGATGGCGCCCTTGCGGTCTCCGGCCTCGGCCACGACCTCGTCGATCGTCACGTCCATCGGGTAGAGCGTCTTGAGCTCGGCCCACAGCGCGTCGAAGTCCCAGCTCTCGGTGTGGCCGGTGCTCGTGTGGTCGTCGACGATGCCGCCGATCGCGTCCTCGATGAAGTGCTGCACGCGGTCGGCGATGTCGTCGCCGTGCAGGATCTGACGACGGTCGGCGTAGATCGCCTCGCGCTGACGGTTCAGCACGTCGTCGTACTTGAGCACGTTCTTGCGCATCTCGGCGTTGCGCGCCTCGACCTGCGACTGGGCGCTGCGGATGGCGCGGCTGACCAGCCCCGACTCGATGGGCACGTCGTCGGGGAAGTTCGTGCGCGCCAGGATCGCTTCGGCGGCGCCCGACTGGAACAGACGCATCAGGTCGTCGGTGAGGCTGAGGTAGAAGCGGCTCTCGCCGGGGTCTCCCTGACGGCCCGAGCGCCCGCGCAGCTGATTGTCGATGCGCCGCGACTCGTGGCGCTCGGTGCCGAGCACGTAGAGGCCGCCCGCCTCGGCGACCTTGACGCCGTCTTCTGCGACCTGCTTCTTCATCGCCTCGTAGGTGTCGTCCCACGCGGCTTCGTACTCCTCGGGCGTCTCCTCCGGGTCGAGACCCTTGGCCTTGAGCTCCTGCACGGCGAGGAACTCGGCGTTTCCTCCGAGCATGATGTCGGTGCCTCGACCGGCCATGTTCGTGGCGACGGTCACCGCCCCGAGCTTCCCGGCGAGCGCGACGATCTCCGCCTCGCGTGCGTGGTTCTTCGCGTTGAGCACCTCGTGCTTGACGCCCATCTTCGCGAGCAGCCGCGACAGGTACTCGCTCTTCTCGACGCTCACCGTGCCGACGAGCACCGGCTGACCGGCCTTGTGGCGCTCGGCGATGTCCTCGACGACCTGCGCGAACTTCGCCTGCTCGTTCTTGTACACGAGGTCCGGCTGGTCCTTGCGGATCATCGGGCGGTTGGTCGGGATGGGGACGACGCCGAGCTTGTAGGTCGACATGAACTCGGCCGCCTCGGTCTCGGCGGTTCCGGTCATGCCGGCGAGCTTCCCGTACAGCCGGAAGTAGTTCTGCAGCGTGACGGTGGCCAGCGTCTGGTTCTCCGCCTTGACGGGGACGCCCTCCTTGGCCTCGATGGCCTGGTGGATGCCCTCGTTGTAGCGTCGCCCGACGAGGATGCGGCCGGTGTGCTCGTCGACGATCATGACCTCGTCGTTCATCACGACGTAGTCGGTGTCGCGCTTGAACAGCGCGATGGCCTTGATCGAGTTGTTCAGGAACGAGATCAGCGGGGTGTTGGCCGACTCGTAGAGGTTGTCGATGCCGAGGTAGTCCTCGACCTTCTCGATGCCGGGCTCGAGGACGCCGATGGTGCGCTTCTTCTCGTCGACCTCGTAGTCGACGCCCACCTCGAGCGTGCGCGCGATCTTCGCGAACTCGGTGAACCAGCGGTTCGCCTCGCCGGAGGAGGGGCCGGAGATGATCAGGGGTGTGCGTGCCTCGTCGATGAGGATCGAGTCGACCTCGTCGACGATCGCGAAGAAGTGCTCGCGCTGGACGAGGTCCTCCTTGCGCCACGCCATGTTGTCGCGCAGGTAGTCGAAGCCGAACTCGTTGTTCGTGCCGTAGGTGATGTCGGCCGCGTACTGCTGGCGGCGCACCTCCGGGGTCTGGCCCGAGACGATGGTTCCCGTGGTCATGCCCAGGGCGCGGTGCACGCGCCCCATCAGCTCGGACTGGTACGAGGCGAGGAAGTCGTTCACCGTGATGACGTGCACCCCCTTGCCGGCGATGGCGTTGAGGTACGAGGGGAAGGCGGCGACGAGCGTCTTTCCCTCACCGGTCTTCATCTCGGCGATGTTGCCGAAGTGCAGCGCGGCACCGCCCATGATCTGCACGTCGTACGCGCGCATCCCCAGGGTGCGGCGGGCGGCCTCGCGCACGGCGGCGAACGCCTCCGGCATCAGCTGGTCGAGGGTCTCCCCCTTGTCGAATCGCGCGCGCAGCTCGGCTGTCTCGTTCCGCAGCTCGTCGTCGCTGAGCTTCTCGAAGTCGTCTTCGAGCGCGTTCACGGCCTTCGCGATCTGCTTGAGCCGACGGAGGATGCGTCCCTCGCCCGCGCGCAGCAGCTTCTCGAGAGGATTCGCCACGGATGTCTCCCTTGGATATACGTCCCGGAGCAAAGGTCTGCACCGGACATGCTTTGCCATGTTACCGGCGCGTGACCTGCGCACGCTGTGCACCCGCGGGTCGGCGCACGCTCACGGCGAACGGACACGCCGCGCGAGCTCCCGCCGGGACTCGATGTTTCCGGATATGCATATACCGAGAAACGCAATACCGGCGTGGCCGGTCGAGGAGTCGCCATGTCCGTCCGCCAGAGCCTGCTCGCCATCCTCGATCAAGGACCGTGCTACGGCTATCAGCTGCGCTCCGAGTTCGACCGGCGCACGGGTTCCACCTGGCCGCTGAACGTGGGCCAGATCTACAACACCCTCGAGCGACTCGAGCGCGACGGGCTCGTCGCCAGGGGCGCAGTCGATGAGCACGGTCACGTCTACTGGGAGATCACGCCCGCGGGGCGGGCGGAGGTGCGCACCTGGCTGGATCGCCCGGTCGAGCGCGGGCGCGGCACGCGCGACGAGCTCGCGGTCAAGCTGGCCGTGGCGGTCACGCTGCCCGGCGTCGACGTCGCGCGCGTCATCCGGCACCAGCGCACGGCGTCGCTCGCCCGGCTGACGCGGCTGAACGACGCCAGGCAGAGCGCCGACGGCCCCGAGCAGCTCGCGCGCTCCCTGGTGGCCGACTCGGTGATCTTCGCCGCCGAGGCCGAGCTGCGCTGGCTCGATCACATCGAGCAGCGTCTCAGCGAGCATCCGCAGCACGCGCTGCAGCTGGAGCTGTCGACCGAGCGCCCCAAGCGCGGGCGTCCGGCGAAGGCGCTCGCCTGAGCCTGCGCCCGCGGCATCCGTCCCCCGGAGAGGGCGGTGTTCGCGAACGGCGCATCGGATGCACAGCGCGCGCATCGTCCGGCGACCGTAGGATCGTGACATGGCCGGATTCTGGGGCAGACGCAGACGTGAAGATGAGGCGCTCGCAGCGCAGGACGCGGATCTCGCACGCCGCGCCGAGCAGTCGCTGGTCGCGGCGGACGAGCGCATTCGCACCACGTCCGATGAGCTCGCCTTCGCCCAGGCAGAGCTCGGCGAGTCGCTGACAGCCGACCTCGGCAATGCGCTCACCTCGGTGCGCACGCACCTGCGCGAGGCGTTCCAGCTGCACCAGCTGAACCACGACGAGATCCCCGACACGGTCGAAGAGCTGCGCACCCGCAACGCCCGCATCGTCCAGCTGTGCGAGTGGGCGGAGAACCTCCTCGACGAGAAGACCGGCGAGCTCGCCGAGACGGTCGCGAAGGTGCGCCGTGCCCCCGAGATCATCGCGCAGGTGCGGCGGGATGCCGAGACCCTCGCGTCGAGGATCCCCCAGGCGCGCGCGACGATCGAGCGTCTCTCGTCGCGCTACGCGGAGACCGCGATGCGCCGCATCGCCTCCTCCGGCGACGAGGCGGAGCAGCTGCTCGCCTTCGCCACGCACGGCGCGGACGTCTCTGAGCGCCGTCGCGCGGCACGACAGAACGAGGAGGCGAACCTCGCACTCGAGACCGCCACGGAGGCGGTGCGCCGCGCCGGCGCTCTGCTGGATGCCGTCGAGGATTTCGAGATCCAGGCGCTGCGCGCCGAGTCCACCCTCGCGGACGTGGTGGCCGACTCCCGCGGCGACATCGCCGCCGCCCGCAACGCACCGCAGACGCCGGAGGTCGCGAAGGCCACCGGCGAGCTCGAGACGGCGCTGCTCGCGCTCGCCCCGGCCGGCACGCGCAACGATCCGTTCGCGGAGCTCACGCAGCTGCGCGCAGCCAACACCGCCCTCGACGAGGCGATCGCCAAGGCGCAGTACCGCGCTCAGAACCCGCTCCCCTCGCTCGATCACGTGCAGCACGCTCTCGACGATGCCGACCGTCAGCTGGGTGTCGCGCGCGGGCTCATCGCCGGGCACCGCGGGTGGATCGGCGCCGACGCGCGAACGCGACTGGCCGAGGCCGAGCGGCTGCGGATGGATGTCCCCGCGATGCTCCCCGCCGAGGACACCCGCGAGCAGGCCCTGGCGGCCGCCCGGCGCGTGGCGCTGCTGGCATCCGAGGCTCTGCAGCTCGCTCAGCGCGACATCGACTCGTCCCGCCCGCAGAACCAGGGCTGGGGCGGCGACGGCTGGAACGGCGGCGGAGGCCGCCGCAGCGGGA
Source organism: Microbacterium sp. AR7-10 (assembly GCF_001878835.1). Taxonomy (NCBI): domain Bacteria; kingdom Bacillati; phylum Actinomycetota; class Actinomycetes; order Micrococcales; family Microbacteriaceae; genus Microbacterium; species Microbacterium sp. AR7-10. The sequence goes on from NZ_MJIR01000035.1 coordinate 67,204, forward strand.
TGGGCGGGGGCGACATCATGGGCGGCGTCCTCGGCGGCCTGGTGATCGGCAGCCTCCTGGACGGCATCTTCGACTGAGGCCGGCACCGCAGACACGAGGCGCCTTCCCGTGGGAAGGCGCCTCGTGCGGTCTCAGGAGGCGATCGCCTCTTCGGGCGGGGCCGCCGTGGTCAGCGAGATGACGCCGTAGTCCCAGCCCTTGCGGCGGTAGACGACGCTCGGGTGGTCGGTGCGCGCGTCGACGAACAGGAAGAAGTCGTGCCCGACCAGCTCCATGCGGTCGACGGCCTCCTCGACGGTCATCCACTCGGCGTCGAAGCTCTTCGTGCGGATGACGACGGGCGAGTACTCCTCTTCCTCGTCCGCCTGCACCGGGATCGCTCCGGTCGCCACGGCGCGCAGCACGTCGACCGAAGCCGGCTGCACGTCGATTCCGGCGAGGGAGCCGCTCTCCTTCTCGAAGTGAGCACCGCGGGGGTGGTTGCGGCCGTCGATGCGCCTCTCCTTGGCGCGACGCAGCTGCTCGGCGAGCTTGTCGAGCGCCATGTCGAACGCCGCGAACTTGTCGGGGTCGACGGCCTCCGCCCTGATCACCGGCCCTTTGCTGAGCAGGGTGAGCTCGACCGTCTCATCGGGTATCCGCCCGTTGCGATAGGCACGATGGGTGACCTTGATCTCGAGTCGCTGCGCTCGCGGGGCGAGCGTCTGGATACGGGCTGTCTTCTCTTCGACAACGGTGCGGAATCGGTCGGAGATGCTCACTCCGACGCCGACGATGCTCGTTTCCATCACTGTCTCCTTGTCCCGGTCCGCCCGGCCAAGGGCGGACCGCGGTCGCCTTGTGTCCACCTACGCTAGTCGTCGTGCACCCCCATGTCACTATCCGTTCACGATGAGATCGCCGTGTCGCGCAGGCGCGGCGTCGCGGCGAGCGCGATCGCGCACACCGGGGTGAACCCGGCGGCGCGCAGCGCCCGTGCCGCCTCGTCGAGCGTCGCGCCCGTCGTCACCACGTCATCGACGATGACGACCCGCCCGTGCCCGCGCCGAGCGGCGCGCATGCTCGCCGCGACGTTGCGAGCGCGTGCCTCGCGATCGAGCCCGCGCTGGTCTCCCGTGCGCCGTGCGGACACCAGCAGCCGGTGCGCCGTGGCACCGGCGCGCCGCACCAGCAGCTCGGGCACCCGGTAGCCCCGCCGCCGGAACGCGGCACGACTCGTCGGCACCGGCACGATGAGCGCACCGGCCGCCCTGGTGCGCAGGATGCCGGCCAGCGAGGCTGCCAGCGGGCGGGCGAGCATGGTGGCGCCGTCCTCCTTCAGGCGTCTGATCGCGCGCGCGGGCACGCCCTCGTATCGCAGGGCGGCGTGCACGGGCATGCCGGTCGGGGTGCGCACCTCGTGCGGCTCGGCACGCAGCAGCATCCGGCACGCATCGCACAGGAGCGTGCCGGGACGCTCGCATCCGGGGCAGGTCGCGGCGAGCAGCAGCGCGAGCGCGTCGCCGCCGATCCGGCGCCAGGGATCCGCATCCATGACTCGACTGTGTCGGATCGGTCGCCGGCCCGATCCCGCGCTGCGCGCGTATCGGGGAGAGCCCGGCCGCACGGGCATCCGGTGCAGGACGAGTCAGTAGCCCGCTCTGGTGCCGAGCACCCGCACGTCTGAGATGGCCTCCTGCCAGAACGAGCCGCGCTGCGCGTACACCGACTGGTCGGTCGACAGCACGCGCACCCCCGTGACCGTCTTCGCGCCCGCCAGGGCTGTCGCCCCAGCCGGCGCCGACGACACGGCCGAGGGCCCGCCGATCATGTGCGTGGTCAGCGTCGGGTCGGGGGTGGCGCTGAGCACCGCCACCGCGTCGGCGCCGACCCACGACAGCCCCTGCACCGCGCCCGAGAGCTGCGCCACCTCGTAGTAGGGCGTGCCGAGGCTGATCGGACGCTGCTCCTCATCGCGGATCACCGATGCGACGACCAGCCGGCGCTCACCGCCGGAGGTGACGACCGCCGCGACCCGCGCGCCGTCTGCCGAGACGCGCAGCTGGCTGATGGCGTCCGCCGACGGCCAGGCATCGGACACCGTCGACGGATCCGCCTGCGCGGTCGAGACCTGCACCGCGGCAGGGTTCGATGCCGGCGCCGTCCAGATCAGGCCGAACGGATCCAGCGACGGCGCGACCAGCCCGCCGCGACCGTCGACCTGGTTCGTGTGACCCTCGCTGACCGCGAACACGCGCCCGTCGCGCAGCTGCACCGCGGCGAGCTGCGCGTCGGCCGAGACGTCGACGGCGGCGATCGGGTCGGCGATCTTCGCGATCTGCGCCGTGAGGCCGCTGACCGGGGCGATCTCGCCGCCGGAGGTGGCGATGCCGAACATCTCGTCGCCGAGCACCAGCACGCCGGGGTCGATGATCGGGTCCTCGACGGTGATGCGGTCCGCGTCGAGCGGCACTCCGTCGACCAGCAGACGCACCTCGGTCACCCCTGCCCCCTCGAGACTCGCCTCGAGCTGGGTGCGCATCCGGGCCAGGTCGGTGGGCGACGCGGAGAGCGCGGCGCGGTTCAGCGGCACCGAGGCCACCTGGGACGTGTCGACCGTGACCGCGTCGCCGACCATCTCGACGTCGGACGAGAACGGCCGCACAGCCGGGGCGAGCCATTCGCTCGGCTTGCCGGAGATCAGCGCTCGCACCACTGTCGTCGCCATGGCCGCCCGTCGCGGGAACCAGCGCACGTCGGGCACGAGGTGGCTCCAGGTGGGGTCGAAGTACTGCAGCGAGAACTTCTCGTACACCTGCCCGAACGTGTCGATGTCGAGGGTGATGCCGTCGAGGGCCTCGGAGATCCGCCACTCGCCGCCCTCCTCCCGCACGAGCCGGTAGGTGGCGGTCGCCGTGCCGGTGTCGGCGGTGTAGGCGCCGGTGCCGTCGACGCTCGCGACCTGCGCGAGTGAGACGCTGACCTCCGCCGACGTCGCATCCTCGTCATCCGGCTCGACCGTCGAGTCGTAGTCGCGGTTCTCGACCGACCTGTCGATCGTGACGCCGGCGTCGGGCTTCCAGGCGCTCTGGAAGTCGTCGGTGAGGAACTTCCGCGCGATGCCCCACGAATCCGCCGGTGACATGGATGCGTCGAGGAAGCCCTCGACGATGCGTGCCGGCCCCGCCCCCGGCTCCGGCCCCTCGGCGATGAACGAGAACGGAGGCTCCTCGATCTCCTCCCCCACAGCGAGTCCGGCGTTGGGCGGGCCCGTCGTGGGCAGACCGGTGCAGCCGGCCAGCAGGAGGGCGGTGGCAAGGGCGGTGGCGATCGCCGACAGGAGACGGATGCCGGTGCGCGAGCTCATGATGGCTGCCGTCCCTTCTCCGCCGGGTCGCCGGCATCGCGGCGCCGATCGTCTCCGGCATCCGCTCCCCGGCTGCTGCCGTCAGGGATGTCCCGCACACCGCGCAGCGTGATCGGCTCGGTGACGTCGACGAGGTCGACGACGACCTCCGTCGGCTCCAGCGGCACCGGCCCGCGGCCGACCTCGACGTCCGGGCCTCGGGGAATCGTCAGCACGAAGTTCGTGCCCGCCCCGAGCTCCGACCACACCTCCAGCGTGCCGCGGTGCAGTCTGGCGTCGCCGAGCGCGATCGACAGTCCCAGCCCCGTCCCGCCGATCGTGCGCTTGCGCGACGGATCGGCCCGCCAGAACCTGTCGAACACGTGCTCGGCGTCCTCCGGGCGCATCCCGAGTCCGAAATCCCGCACGCCGATCGCCACGGCGCGCTGGTCGCTGTCGACGGTGATCACGATGGGCTCGCCTTCGCCGTGCTCGATCGCGTTGCCGATGAGGTTGCGCAGCACCCGGCGCACGCGGCGCGGATCCATGTCGACCGGCGAATAGCCGCCAGGCGCCACCAGCCGCAGCTCAGTCCCGTGTGTCGCGGCGAGCGGCCGCATCTCGTCGACCATCTCCTCCGCGAGCTGGGCGAGACTGGTCGCCTCGACCTCGAGCTGCACGGATCCGGCGTCGTACCGGCTGATCTCGAGCAGGTCAGCCAGCAGCGTCTCGAAGCGCTGCACCTGCGTGTGCAGCAGCTCTGCGGTGCGGGCGGTGACCGGGTCGAACTCGTCTCTGGTGTCGTTGATCATCTCGGCGGCCAGGCGGATCGTCGTCAGCGGCGTGCGCAGCTCGTGCGAGACGTCCGACACGAAGCGCTGCTGCACGAGCGAGAGCTCGGCGAGCTCCTTGATCTGACTCTGAATGCTGTCGGCCATGGCGTTGAACGAGCGTCCGAGGCTGGCGAGCTCGTCCTCGCCGTACACCGGCAGGCGCACCTCGAGGTCGCCCGCGGCGAGACGCTCACTGGTCTCGGCCGCCTCGATGATCGGCGCGGACACCGAGCGCAGCACCAGCCACAGGATGCCGGTGATGAGCGCGACGAGCGTGATCCCGGCGAACCAGAGCGTGCGCTGCACGAAGAGCAGGGTCTCGTCGGCGTCGACCAGGTCGTAGGCGATGTAGACCTCGTAGGTGCCGACCCCGCGGAACTCGAGCAGCTGGCCGACGACGATCCCCGCGGCGACGGTGCCGTCAGGCTGCGGCAGGGCGATCGACTGCCACGCCTGGCGCGTCGTCACCTGCTGCACGCGCGTGCGCAGCTCGTCGCTCAGCGCCATCTGCCCCGATGAGTACTCCAGACTGCGGAAGCCGGTCGGCGTGTAGCCGTCGCCCTGGGCCGAGGAGATGAAGCCCACGATGCGGCTCGACGAGGCCGTGCGGCCCAGCACACGCTGCGCCTCGCCCCACACCGCGGCGATGGTGGCGCGGTCGTCGCCGGTCTGCCCCGAGTCGAGCTGCTTCTGCGCGGCGGACACCGCTGCTCTGGCGTTGTGCAGCGCCTCGTCCTTGCGCGACTCGAAGAGGTCGCCGCGGATCACCAGAGCGATCACCACGCAGATGATGAAGATCGCGAGCGACGTGAGCAGCAGCGTGGTCGCCGTCGCACGGAAGCGCATCGAGGTGCGCCACAGCGCCGACACGACCTCCGGCCACCGGCGAGGCCCGCCCCAGAGCGCGGCGGTGACGCGCGTCGGAGGGTTCACGGCCACGATCGGACCTAGCCGACGCTGCCGGCGCGGTAGCCCACGCCGCGAACCGTCGTGACGATGCGGGGGTTGTCGGGGTCGAGCTCGACCTTCGCACGCAGCCGCTGCACGTGCACGTTCACGAGGCGCGTGTCGGCCTTGTAGTGGTAGCCCCACACCTGCTCGAGCAGCATCTCGCGGGAGAAGACCTGCTGCGGCTTGGATGCCAGGGCGACCAGAAGCTGGAACTCGAGCGGCGTCAGCGCGATGGGTGCCGTTCCCCGGCGCACCTCGTGCGCGTCGACGTCGATCGTCAGGTCGCCGACCCGCAGAACCTCGGTCTCGGTCTGGGGCGCGGGCCGCAGCCGGGTGCGGATGCGCGCCACCAGCTCCTTCGGGTTGAACGGCTTGACGATGTAGTCGTCGGCGCCGACCTCGAGACCGCGCACGACGTCCGCCGTGTCGCTGCGGGCGGTGAGCATGATGACGGGCACACCGGACTCGGCACGGATGCGGGTGCAGATCTCGATGCCGTCCATCCCCGGCAGCATCAGGTCCAGGAGCACGAGGTCGGGACGGCTCGAGCGCCACTCGTCGACCGCCTGCGCGCCGTCGGCGCAGAACAGCGCCTCGAAGCCCTCGGTGCGCAGCACGATGCCGATCATCTCGGCGAGCGCCGTGTCGTCGTCGACCACGAGGATACGAGAGGTCATGTTCCGCTCAGCCTCAGCTTTCTTCCCTGTGCGGCACCGGCAGCGCCCTGTGAGGCGACTCGGATCAGCCTACTTGAGAATGCTTCGCCCGCGCGGAGGCGGGCGCACGTGCCCACCGGGCGGTGTGCCACGATGGGAGGGCGCAGGGAGGGAGTGCGAATGAGCGGTCAGGTCTGGACCCCCGCACCGAAGAAGAGTGCGATCCCGTTGCATCCGATGACGTTCGGGATGATCCTGGGGCGGTCGTTCAGCGCTCTTCGGCACAACCCCAAGGTGCTGTTCGGATTCGCCGTGGCCGTGCAGTTCGGCATCACCGCGATCGCCGTCGTGGTGATCGTGCTCGTCGCCGGCTTCTCGGCGGCGCGGATCGCGAGCGTGCCGGCCGGCTCGCCGGACCAGGGTCCGATCATCGCCGGCACCGTCGCGCTGGGCATCGTGGTGGGCGTCGTGCTGACGCTGGCGAGTGTCGCCTTCACCTCGATCGTGCAGGGTCTCGTCGCCGCCGATGTGTCCTTCGCCGCGCTCGGCCGGAAGGCCCCGCTGCGCTCCCTGTGGTCGCGGGTGCGCCCGGCGTTCTGGCGTCTGTTCGGCTACGCCCTGCTGCAGGGTCTCGCCGTGCTGCTCTGGATGCTCGCCGTCGGCGGCGCCGCCGTCGCGATCATGGCCGGCAGCGACTTCTCGAACAGCTCGATCGGTCTCGCGGTCGGGCTCATCGTGCTGCTCGTGCTCGCCAGCATCCCGCTCGTCGTGTGGCTGAGCACGAAGCTGCTGGTGGTGCCCGCTGCGCTGGTGCTCGAGAAGGCGACGCTCGGCGCGGCGCTCGTGCGCTCCTGGCGGCTCATCCGGGGCCGGTTCTGGCCCGCGCTCGGAGTGATGTTCCTGATCAGCGCGATCATGGGGCTGGCCGCGCAGGTGGTGAGCGTGCCGGGGTCGATCCTCTCGGGCGTGCTCGGAGGCGTGATGGCGCCGTCCGGGTCGCCGGATGAGAGCGAGGTGATCGGCTTCCTGGCGCTGACGATCCTCCCGCAGATCCTCGTCCTCGCCGTGCAGGCGATCACGCTCGTCGTGCAGGGCACCGGCGCGACTCTCATCTACCTCGACAGCCGCATGCGGTACGAGGGTCTCGACCAGACGCTCATCGCCTTCGTCGAGCGCAGCGCGCACGGTGCGCCCGACACCGAGCTCGGCGACCCGTACGCGGTCGATCCGGCACGCGCGGTGTCGAAGACTCCCCCGCCCAGGCGGCCGGTCGCCGGATACGCGGGGCAGCCGTACCCACCGCAGGCATACCCCGGACAGCAGTACGCCGGACAGCCGTACCCACCGCAGGCATACCCCGGGCAGCCCTATCAGGCACCGCCGCAGGCGTATCCGGCACCGCCGCAGGCCCCTCAGGCGCTGCCGCCCTACGCCGCTCAGCCGCAGCCGACGTCGCCCTCCGCCGCGGCGGGGGCACCCGCACCGCCCGCGGCGGCCGCCCCGACCGCCACACCGCCCTCGGATGACTGGGCAGCGCCGGGCGGAGCCGGATGATCGCACTGCTCACCGCCGCAGACGTGTTCGTCCCCGACGGTGACGAGGCGCGCCGGCGTGCGCAGGAGGAGCTGTCCAAGGCGGAGTACCAGGCGGCGAAGCCCAACTGGTTCGACCAGCTCGCCGCCGACGTGGCCGAGTGGTTCTTCGGCCTGTTCGGCGGCGACGGCACAGGCGCCGTCGCACCCCTGGCGCTCACGCTGATCACGATCGTCGTGGTCGCCGCGGTGGTCGTCGCCCTCCTCGTGTGGGGCCGACCCCGCGCGTCACGGACGGTGCGCGGCGGCACGGATCTGCTCGGGGAGAAGAACGATCGCTCCGCCACCCAGCTGCGCGCCGATGCCGAGCGCCGAGCGCGCGACGGCGACTGGAACGACGCTGTGGTGCTGCGCTTCCGGGCGCTCGCCAGGGGGCTGCTCGAGCGAGATCTGATCGATCCGGCTCCCGGCGCCACAGCACAGGGCATCGCGCGCGAGGCGGCGCCCGCTCTCCCCCAGCTCACCGAGTCGCTGCATGAGGCCGCCACCCTCTTCGATCGGGTGCGCTACCTGGGCACGACTGCGAGCGAGACCGACTACCGCGAGCTCGCCGCAGCCGACGAGCACATCCAGGCGACCGCCCCGCGGCTCGGCGCCGACACGCAGGCGGTGCACGCATGAGCCTCGCCGTCTCGGCACCCGGCGTCCCCGACAGCACCGCCGCTGCGCGACCCCAGGGCCGCCGCGGCAACGTGCGGGGATGGGTGCTCGTCGTCGCCCTGCTGATCGGCATCGCACTGCTCTCGCTGCGCCTGGTCACCACGGCACCCTCGCTCGAGGGCGTCCTCAACCCGGAGTCGCCGGCGCCCGGCGGTGCGAAGGCCGTGGCCGAACTGGTGCGACAGCAGGGCACCGAGGTCGAGGTGGTGCGCAGCCGCACCGCTGCCGGCGCCGCGCTCGATCCCGGCAGCACGCTGGTGCTGACCGACCCGGTGGCGCTCACCGACGACGCGGTGCTCGATCTGCTCGACGAGGCCGACCGCGTCGTGCTGCTCGGCACGAGCGCCCGCATGCTCGAGCTCCTCGATCTCGGCACCGGAGCAGCCAGCACCGGTGCCGGCGGCCTCGATGCGGTCGAGGCGAGCTGCGATCGACCCGAGTTCGCCGACACGGGCGGTGTCCAGGCCGAGCGGATGTTCGAGCCGGCCGACGACGTCGACGGCTGCTTCCGCGACGCGGACGGCGCAGCCGCCCTGCTCGTCGCCGAACGCGAGGGAGCACGGATCTCGTTCATCGAGGCGACCCGCATGCTCTCCAACCGCCATCTCGCCGAAGACGGCAACGCCGCGCTCGGGCTCGCCCTGCTCGCACAGACCGATCACGTGGTCTGGTACGTCGGGTCGCTCGAGGACGGCGACCGTGCGGCAGACACTCCCGCGACCCTCGGCGAGCTGACCCCCGCCTGGCTCACACCCGCCATCCTGCTGCTGCTCCTCGCCGGAATCGCCGCGATCTGGTGGCGCGGAGGACGATTCGGCCCGCTGGTCGCCGAGTCGCTGCCCGTGACGGTCCGGGCATCCGAGACCATGCACGGCCGCGCGCGCCTCACGGCGAAGGCGGCGGACGCTCCGCATGCCGCCGCCGCGATCCGAGCGGGCACGAGGGCCAGGCTCGCGACGCGTCTCGCCCTCAGCCCGCGGGCGACGGCCGAGGAGGTCGCGGATGCGGCATCCGACCGCCTCGGCGTGCCGCGCGGATCCCTGCACGACCTGCTCGGCGGCCCCGCGCCGGCCGACGATCGCGAGCTCGTCGAGCTCGCCAGACGACTCGCCGAACTCGAGACGGCGGTCTGGGCCGCCCAAACCGAAAGGAATCGCCCGTGAGCGACGAGAGCATCACCCCCACCGCGGCACTGGACGACGACGCGCTTCGTCAGGCGATGCACCGCGTCCGCACCGAGGTCGACAAGGCCGTGGTCGGGCAGGCCGGCACGGTCACCGGTCTGCTCGTGGCGCTGCTGGCGCGCGGTCACGTGCTGCTGGAGGGTGTGCCCGGGGTCGCGAAGACCCTCGTGGTGCGCAGCTTCGCCCGCGCGGTCGGACTCGACACCAAGCGGGTGCAGTTCACCCCCGACCTCATGCCCGGTGATGTCACGGGCTCGCTCGTGTACGACGCCCGCACCGGCGAGTTCGAGTTCCGTGCCGGACCGGTGTTCACGAACATCCTGCTCGCCGACGAGATCAACCGCACCCCGCCGAAGACGCAGGCCGCGCTGCTCGAGGCGATGGAGGAGCGACAGGTGTCGGCTGACGGGCTGAGCCGCCCGCTTCCCGAACCGTTCCTCGTCGCCGCCACGCAGAACCCCGTCGAGCACGAGGGCACGTACACCCTGCCCGAGGCCCAGCTCGACCGGTTCCTGATGAAGCTCGTCGTCGGGATGCCAGAGCGCGACGCCGAGGTCTCGGTGCTGCGGCTGCACGCCGGCGGATTCTCCCCGCGCCTGCTGACGGGCATCGAGGCGGCCGTGACCGCCGACGAGATCCGCGCCGCGCAGGACGCGGCCGCTCGCGTCCAGGTCAACGACGACGTGCTGGGGTACGTCGTCGACCTCGCCCGCGCCACGCGGCAGTCGCCGTCGGTCGAGCTGGGTGCCAGCCCGCGCGCCTCGACCGCGCTGCTCGCGGCAGCCAAAGCGTGGGCCTGGCTGAACGCCTCCACGGCCGTGACCCCCGATCACGTGCAGACCATGCTCATGCCCGTGTGGCGGCACCGACTGCAGCTGCGACCGGATGCCCAGATGGAGGGCGTCTCCGCCGACGCCGTGCTGCAGTCCGTGGTGCAGCAGACCCGGGTGCCGATCTGACATGTTCGTCACCGCTCTTCTCGCCCCGCTGATCGCGCTGGGGGTCGTGCCGACGGCGCTGCTCGGCGCCGCCGGTGCGTCGCCGTGGGCGGTGTTCGGAGGCTGGCTGCTGCTGTGCGGGCTGCTCGTGACCATCGACGTCATGACGGCGGCGAGCCCGCGCTCGCTGATCGTCACCCGGTCGATCCCCGCACGCGCGCGGCTGGGCGAGCCGGTGCAGACAACCGTCGCCGTGCAGAACATCGGCTCCCGCGCGCTCCGCGGGCAGCTGCGCGACGCGTGGCAGCCCACGGCCGGCGCCCCTGAGGAGCGCGCGCAGCTCAGCATCCCCGCGGGTGAGCGGCGCCGGGTCGAGGTGCCGCTGCTGCCGCGTCGCAGAGGCGAGCTGGCCGCCGAGTTCGTCATGGTGCGCTCCCGCGGACCGCTGGGGCTCGCCGGCCGACAGGCCCGACACGACGTGCGGGGGGCGCTGCGGGTGCTGCCGGCGTTCAGCTCGCGCAAGCACCTGCCTTCGCGTCTCGCGCGGCTGCGTGAGCTCGACGGGAACACGTCGATCCAGGTGCGAGGGCAGGGCACCGAGTTCGATTCACTGCGCGAGTACGTGCGCGGGGACGACATCCGCTCGATCGACTGGCGCGCGACCGCACGTGCCGGCACCACCATGCTGCGCACCTGGCGCCCGGAGCGCGACCGTCAGGTCGTCATCCTGATCGACACGGGCCGCACCGCCGCCGCCCGGGTCGGCGACAGCACTCGGCTGGACGCCTCGCTCGAGGCCGCCCTGCTGCTCTCGGCCCTGGCCGCCCGTGCGGGCGATCACATCAACCTGCTCATGTACGACCGGGTGACCCGCGCGCGCGTCAGCGGAGTCGAAGGCGCGGCGCTGCTGCCCGCGCTGACCGATGCGATGGCCCCGGTGCACGCCCGCCTGGTCGACACCGACTGGGCAGGCGCGTTCGCCGCGATCCGCACGCTCACCACCCGACCGTCGCTGATCGTCGTCCTCACCGCGCAGGATGCGGCGGAGACCGCCCGCGGGTTCCTCGGCGCGTTCCCGATCGCGTCGCGCGCGACGACCGTGCTCGTCGGCTCGGTGACCGACGACGCCATCGGCGAGCTCGCCCGCCGCCGCGAGTCCAGGGCGGACGTCTACCTCGCCGCCGCGGCCGAGCAGACGATGGCGGATGCGCAGGTCGTCGCCGACGCCATCCGCCGCGCCGGCGGGGAGGCGATCGCCGCGGATCCGGAGCAGCTGCCGCCGCGCATCGCCGACCGATACCTCGAGCTGAAGGCCGCAGGACGCCTCTGACACGCTGACGCGAATCATTCGCTTTTCTGAGTGATTCAGAATAAGGTGGGGGCATGGCCCTCTCCGACACCGCTGCGCAGCAGCGCCTGCGCGACGCCGGACTGCGCGTCACCGTGCAGCGGACCAGGGTGCTCGAGGCTCTCGCCGAAAGACCGCACGCCTCGGCGGACCTCGTCTTCACCGGCATCCGCGACACGCTTCCCGGCATCGCGCTGGCGACGGTCCACGGCATCCTGAACGATCTCACCGACGCCGCCGTCGTGCAGCGCGTGAACCTGCCCGACGTCGGCAGCGCGCTGTACGAGCTGCCGAGCGACGACAACCACCACCACCTGCAGTGCGTCAGCTGCGGCCGCGTCGAAGACGTCGCCTGCGCGGTCGGCGCCGCCCCCTGCCTGCACCCCTCCCACGACCACGGCATGAGGATTCTCGAAGCCGCGGTCACGTACCGAGCCCTCTGTCATGAATGCGAAAGGAACGGCAATGGCTGACAAGCCCGCAACCACCACACAGACAGGAACGCCCGTCGCGAGCGACGCGCACTCGCTGACCGTCGGCGCCGACGGCGTCACCGCGCTGCACGACCGCTACCTGGTCGAGAAGCTCGCCTCGTTCAACCGCGAGCGCGTGCCCGAGCGCAACCCGCACGCCAAGGGCGGCGGAGCATTCGGCGAGTTCGAGGTCACCGAGGACGTCTCGGCGTACACCCGCGCGGCCGTCTTCCAGCCGGGCGCCAAGAGCGAGACGCTGCTGCGCTTCTCGTCCGTCGCCGGCGAGCAGGGCTCGCCCGACACCTGGCGCGACGTGCGCGGCTTCTCCCTGCGCTTCTACACCACCGAGGGCAACCTCGACATCGTCGGCAACAACACCCCGACCTTCTTCCTGCGCGACGCGATGAAGTTCCCCGACTTCATCCACTCGCAGAAGCGTCTCGGCGCGTCGGGTCTGCGCGACGCCGACATGCAGTGGGACTTCTGGACCCTCTCCCCCGAGTCGGCCCACCAGGTCACCTACGTGATGGGCGACCGCGGCCTGTCGCGCTCGTGGCGTCACCTGAACGGCTACGGCTCGCACACCTACCAGTGGGTCAACGCACAGGGCGAGCGCTTCTGGGTGAAGTACCACTTCCTCTCCCACCAGGGCGTGGAGCGCATGTCGGCCGGCGAGGCCGAGCGCATCGCGGGCGAGGACGCCGACTACTACCGTCGCGACCTCTACGAGGCGATCGAGCGCGGCGACTTCCCCAAGTGGGACGTCTACGTGCAGATCATGCCGTACGAAGAGGCCAAGACCTACCGCTTCAACCCCTTCGACCTCACCAAGACCTGGTCGAAGAAGGACTACCCGCGCATCAAGGTGGGCACGTTCACGCTGAACCGCAACCCGCAGAACTTCTTCGCCGAGATCGAGCAGGCCGCCTTCTCGCCCGGCAACCAGGTTCCCGGCACCGGCATCTCGCCCGACAAGATGCTGATGGCCCGCGTGTTCTCGTACAGCGACGCGCAGCGCTACCGCATCGGCGCGAACTTCAACCAGCTGCCGGTCAACCAGCCGCACGCGGCCCAGGTGCGCAACTACATGCACGAGGGTCAGATGCAGTACCACTACGCGCCCGCCGAGCACCGGGTGTACACCCCGAACTCGTACGGCGCGGCCGGCGGCCCTGAGGCCGACCCGCTGCTCGGTGTCGAGGCGAGCTGGGAGTCGGACGGCGAGCTGGTGCGCTCGGCGGCGACGCTGCGCGAGGACGACGGAGACTTCGTGCAGGCCAGCATCCTGTACCGCGAGGTCTTCGACGACGAGGCGCGCGAGCGCTTCGTGCAGACCCTCGTCGGTCAGTACAACGGACTGACCGTGCCCGCCATCCAGGAGCGCTTCTTCTGGTACTGGGGCCAGGTCGATCAGGACCTCGAGACTCAGCTGCGTGCGCTCGCCGGCGCACCGATCGGCGAGCCCGAGCCGATCGGGATCGGCGAGTAGTCCCAGCCCCGCGAACCCGAGGCCCCTTCATCCCCGCGATGAAGGGGCCTCGGCGTGTGCCGGCCCGGCTCGCATCGCCATGCGGGATCATCGAAGGACGATCCGGCGCGACGCCGGCAGGATGAGGAGAACCGGCATGACCGAACCCCGCACGTCCGACGCAGCGGCGGCCGCCTCGCGCGGCGCCAGACTCACCGCCGAGGGCTTCGGCTCGTTCCTGATCGTGTTCCTCGGCATCGGGGCGTCGCTGTTCACCGCCATGCTGTTCGTCGATCCGGGGGCGGGGTCCGCGGTCAACCTCACGGTCGCCCTGGCGTTCGGCATCGCCCTGCTCGCCGCCTTCAGCTCGTTCTCGGGGATCTCCGGCGGGCACTTCTCCCCCGCTATCACCATCGGCGCCGCCGCTGCCGGCCGCCTGGCGTGGCGCGACGTGCTGCCGTACGTGCTCGCCCAGGTCGTCGGCGCCGTGATCGCGTCGACGGCACTCATCGTCGTGGGCCTGTTCGGACCCGAGCGCTGGCTGGAGCGGGTTCAGGACGCCGGGTTCGCGAGCACCGGATGGGGCACGCTCTCGCCGGGCGGATTCGGGATGCCGGCGGTGATCGTCATCGAGGTGATCCTCACGGTCCTGCTCGTGCTGGTCTTCCTCAGCGTGACGCACCCCGTGCGCCGCAGCGCAGCGGCCGGCGTGGCGATCGGTCTCACCTTCGCCGCTGTCCAGTTCGTCGCCATCCCGGTCGCCGGGGGCGCCGGGAACCCCGCCCGTTCGATCGCGACGGCGATCTACGGCGGGATCGATCCGCTCGCGCAGCTCTGGGTGTTCCTCGTCTTCCCCGCCCTCGCGGCCGCGGCCGTCGGGGTCGCGTACCGTGCGCTGTTCGACGGCACAGTGGACTCCGAGGGTGTGCAGCCCGACGGTGACGAGTCGGACGGTGACGAGTCGGACGGCGGCGAGGTGCCGCTCAGCCGGCCGTGAGCGTCGGCGTGCCCGCCTCGTATTCGACGAGGTCACCGCTCTCGCCTCGGCGTGCCGCGCGCCGCCCGACGACGAGCATGTAGAAGAGGAACGCGCCCAGAGCCACCGCTCCGATCCCGATCTTGACCGGCCACGGCAGATCGGAGCCGGTCACGAAGCCCTCGACGAGGCCCGAGAGGAACAGGGCGAAGACCAGGCCGATCGCGACCGTGGCGAGGGAACGGCCCCCTGCGGCGAGCGACTCGGCCCTGGTGCGTCGGCCCGGGACCACCCACGCCCAGAAGATGTGCAGGCCGGCGGCGGCCGCGACGAAGATCGCGGTCAGCTCGAGCAGCCCGTGCGGCAGGATGTGCAGCACCATCGTGTCGAGGTGCCCGTAGGCCGACATCACCGCCGCCGAGGTTCCGAGCCCGAACGCGTTCTGGATCAGCATCCAGACCGGCCAGACGCCCGTCACCCCGAACAGCACGCACTGCATGGCGATCCAGGCGTTGTTGAGCCACACCATTCCGGCGAACGACGCCATCGGACCGTAGTAGTCGACGAAGTCCTCTTCGGCGTACTGTCTGAGCACGTCGGGCGGCCCGAGCGTCGCGATCAGCGCCGGGTCGGAGGCGATCCATGCTCCGGTGATCGAGACCACGAGCAGGAAGGCGATCGCGATGACCCCGGTGGTCCAGCGGATCCGGTAGAGCGCCGCGGGCAGCTGCAGCGCGAAGAACCGCGCCGCCTGCGCGAGCACGTTGTCACCCGCTCCGGTGAACCTCAGTCGTGCGGCGGCGAGGATCGTCGAGAGATACGCGCCCTGCGGGGAGTCGCCGACCGAGGTCTTCAGCTCGGCGAGATCGGCCGATGCCGCGCGGTAGCGGACGATCAGCTCGTCGACCTCGGCGCCGCTCAGCCGCCGTCTGCGGCTCAGCGCATCGAGCCGTTCCCATTCCGGGCGGCGAGCATCGGCGAGGGCGTCGGCATCCACCTGATTTACTGTACTCATGTCCGCCACGATCACCGATGAACAGGAGATCCTGTCCGGCGAAGCCGTCGCGATCGATGTGCAGCCGGTCGGCTTCGTGCTGCGCGCCGCCGGCGCGCTGATCGACATGGCCATCGGGTTCGCCGTCTTCCTCGCTGTCACCTTCGTGCAGGTGTGGCTGATGACCGAGGGACTGCTGAGCGAGCACACCTTCCGCATTCTGATGATCTGCGCGGCGGTGCTGAGCTTCCTCGTGCTGCCGGTCACCGTCGAGGTCGCGATGCGCGGCCGCAGCGTCGGCAAGCTCGCGGTCGGCGGCCGCATCGTGCGCGTCGACGGCGGGGCGATCACCTTCCGCCACAGCTTCATCCGCGCCCTGGTGGGCGTGCTCGAGGTCTACATGACCTTCGGTGGCGCGGCGGTGATCACCGGGGCGCTCACCGCGCGCTCCCAGCGGCTCGGCGACCTCGTCGCCGGCACCTACTCGCAGCGCGTGCGCACACCCGCTCTGCCCTCGCACCAGCCGCATCTGCCGCCGTCGCTGCAGGGCTGGGCGACCGTGGCCGACGTCGCGCGGATGCCCGACCGGCTCGCCCGTCGCATCTCCCAGTTCCTCGCCAACGCGCAGCGTCTGTCGCCGTCGGCGCGCGCCAGCGTTGCGCACGAGCTCGCCCGCGAGGCACAGTCGTACATCTCGCCGCTGCCCGCGGTGACGCCGGAGGAGCTGCTGCTCGGGATCACGGTGCTGCGCCGGGAGCGGGAGCGACGAGCGCTGGCGCTCGCGGACGAGCGCGCCGAGCGCCTGAGCGGACGACGCATCGGGCTCTGAGGTTCGCCTCGGTCACCCGCGCACGGTCACGCCCGCGCGCACCTCGTCACGGGATGCGTCACGAGCGCATCGCCTCGTGGCGGATCACC
The DNA here is from genome assembly GCF_001878835.1 of Microbacterium sp. AR7-10. NCBI lineage: Bacteria > Bacillati > Actinomycetota > Actinomycetes > Micrococcales > Microbacteriaceae > Microbacterium > Microbacterium sp. AR7-10. Next base: position 83,520 of record NZ_MJIR01000035.1, read on the forward strand.
AGCCAGCCGGCGGGCACCGAGAGCCGTTCCGCATGCTGCGCGCAGAGATCGTGCGCGTGCGGGTCGCTGCCAGGTCCGAGCGGACCGAGCGCGGCCATCTGATCGGCGTAGTCGAAGGTGACCGTGGCGACCGCCTCGCGCGCGCAGGCGACCTTCGAGCAGAGCCGTTCGTCGACGGCCAGGTGCGCGTCGAGGCGCGGTCCTTCATCGAAGCGCGGTCTCTGGTCGAGGCGGAGTCTGTCGTCCATCGCCTCCACACTATGACCGGGTCGCGTATGAGAGGTGCAGCCGCGCGGCAGCGCATAGACTTTCGGCATGCCCGCCCGCCGCTCCTCCCCCGCGCCNNNACTCGACGGGCGACTCGACCGGTTCGAGATCACGGTCGGCAGCGCTGTCGAGTACCTCCGCGGCACCTGGGAGGAGCTGCGCGACGTCCGCTTCGAGATCGCCGCGATGCCCGCGCACGATCGCGCCGACGGCATCCCGCTCTGGCGCGCGGATCCGGCCGCGCAGCGCGTGACGCTGTACCGGGTTCCCATCGAGCGCCTGCTGCCGAAGGGGCATGACGACGCGGCCCATCGCCGCATGGCCGTCGAGAGCGCGGTGTTCCACGCCGCGGCCGAGTATGTCGGACGCGAGCCGTGGGAGCTCGGTCCGGACGGTCGCGACCACTGAACCACCCAGCGCCCACCCTCTGACGGCACGGGGCGGGCGGCGCGCGTCAGGGGCGCACGACGATCGGCTGCTGCGTCGCCGGCGGCGCCCACAGCGGCCAGCCCGCGATGGCCGCATCGCCGAGCAGGCCGACCGCGGCGTGCACTGCTCCGTCGGAGCTGAGCACGTGCTCGCCGGGCTGCAGCGGGATCTGCTCCGCACCGCCGGCGGGCAGCTCCACGATCCGCTCGTCGATCCCCGCGAGCGTCACCGTGGTGGTGCTCTCCTCGGCGCTGCTCAGGTACAGTGTCGCCGACGCGCCACGGGGAACGGTGAACGGCACGGTGCCGGTCAGCTGCGGGGCGGGCAGCATCCAGGCGAAGTCCTCGCGACCCTGCGCACGTGCGGTCTGGCGGGCGCCGGCCACGACCGGGGCGGTCGCGTCGATCTCGATGTCGTGCGCGCCCGCGCCCATCCCGGTCAGGGAGACCTCGGTGGGCGTGGCCGCGGTGAGCTCGACCACGTACTCGTCGGAGCCCGCGGTGCCGTCGGCGCCGCGGACGCGCACGGTCGCGGTGGCGTCCTCGTCGGGTGCGAGGAGGCGCAGCAGGATGCCGGTGGAGTCGTCGCCGTCGGAGATGGGCTGCGAGTGCGCACCCAGCAGACGAAGGCTCCGCTGCGCGCCGCCGACGCCGTCCTGCACGTCGATGCCGACCGCGTCGAGCGTGCGCACGTGCGCCGACTGGAGCGCCGCGCGAACCGGGGCCCCGGCGGCGACGACCTCGATGACCGGACGGGACTCGGCCCCGGCGACGGATGCCAGGGTGAGCGTGATCTGGGTCTTCGGCGGCACGATCTTGGTCGTCGTCCTCCGCTGGGCGCCGTAGACGTTGAGCTCCACGGTCGAGGCGACGTCGGCGGGGTTCGACAGCAGGATCACATCGGACGATCCCGTCGATCCGTCGCCGCCGACGAGCCACGAGCGCATCCCGGCCTCACGGCAGGGGGCGGCGGCGTATCCGCGCAGATCCTCTTCGTCGAGACTCACCGACTCCGCTGCGGAGATCAGCGGCGCCGTGCGGTCGGCGACCGCAGCCGTGATGCTCTTCGCGCCCTCTCCGCCGAGCACACCGGGCATGGCGAGGTCTGTGGTGCTGGTCTCGTGGTCGCGGTCGTCGACCCGCAGGTCCGGGGCGGCCGCAGAGACGAGCAGATCCGCCTGACTCGAGTCGCGTCCCAGAGCCCGAAAGGCTCCGTTGCAGACGATCGTCGCATCTCCCGGCACCGGCGTCACGGTCGCGGTGGCGGGCTCGTTCTGCACGCTCGGCCAGGGAGCGGCGACGGCCGCCCCGACCCCCAGCTGTCTCTTATACACATCTGACGCTGCCGACGAACTCTAGGGTGTAGCTCTCGGCGGGCGCCGTGTCCT